>JAJZNY010000465.1 GCA_021852245.1 Planctomycetota bacterium
GCCTGAACCGCATCGAAACCGCGAATCCAGATGACTCCAAAACCAGATTCTGGTGTAACGCGATTCTCACCAACCCAGCACGGTACGTCCCTGTGCCGTAATACCAACATCGCAACCGGCTCCGAATCGGGCAAATAGGAAGATAATTACCGAAAATTGGCTTACCATGGATACCCACACGCTGGGGCGGCGTAGCGGGAGTGGGTATTGGAAAATGGTGCGTCGGTATTGAGGGCCTATGCGAACGAGCAGACTCGAAGCGTTCAGTGATGGCGTCATCGCCATTATCATCACGATTATGGTGTTGGATTTAAGGGAGCCTGCAGGGACGAATCTGGCGTCACTCGGGCCGATCCTGCCGGTGGTATCCTGCTACGTGCTGAGCTTTCTTTATGTCGGTATCTATTGGAATAACCATCATCATATGATCCACGCGACCCGTGAGATTAATGGCGGCATCATGTGGGCCAATCTGCATCTCTTATTCTGGCTCTCGCTGGTACCGTTCGCAACGCGGTGGATGGGACAAAACTATTCCCAAGCTTTACCGACTGCCTTGTACGGGGTTGTTTTATTGATGGCGGCCGTTGCGTACCTCATTTTGCAACGCGCTATTATTCACATGCAGGGGCGTGATTCATTGCTGGCCAGGGCGGTCGGGCGCGATCTCAAAGGGAAATTATCTATGATCGGCTACGCTGCCGCGATTGGCCTTGCGTTCGTAAACCACTGGCTGGCAGATGCGCTTTATTTGTTTGTGGCCGCGCTATGGCTGATTCCGGACCGCCGGATTGTCCGCGTTTTGGAAAAGGAGGCCCCGAGGAAATGAGCCGCGAGCGGATCTTCGGGGCCATTTCTGAATTTGAGGCGGTGGCTCCGGTATTGGGATTTCAGAGTACGCCTTTGGTGCTGGGAATATCGGAACGGCACGGATCAATCGAAACCGCCTGCCGCAGCGATTTGGCGAGCGCCTTAAAGATTGCCTCCGCCACATGGTGGCTGTTAGAACCGTAGGGCACATTCACATGGAGATTCATCCCCGCGGTGTTGGCCAGAGACCGAAGTGATTCGTGCACCAGTTCGACATCAAAATCGCCGATCTTGGGCGTTGGAAAGCGAACATTGAAAACAAACGCCGGCCTGCCGGACAAATCAAGCGCCACGTTCGCCAAGGTGTCTTCCATCGGGATGCTGGCAAAGCCGTAGCGATGAATCCCGCGTTTATCACCCAGTGCCGTCGAAAGGGCGGAACCAATGACCAGTGAAACATCTTCCACGGTGTGATGGGCATCGATGTGCAGATCACCGGTGGCGCTGAGGTCGATATCCATCATGGAATGACGGGCGAGATGTTCAAGCATGTGGTCAAAAAAACCGACGCCGGTGTGCACTTTCGCGGTCCCGTTGCCGTCGAGATTCAGCGTGAGGGAGATATCCGTCTCACGGGTTTTGCGGTTTACGCGGGCCTGGCGATTGGCGGCAGTTGATTTCTGCGTCATGCGGTCTCCTGAAGTGAAATGCTTCGGCCGGCGACGATGCGGCGCAGCGCTTTGATCAGCGCCTGATTATCTGCCGGTTTGCCGACGGTAATTCGCAACTTATCCTGTAAACCGGGCAGATTAAAGTACCGCACCAGAATCCCCCCGGCCTTGAGTTTGGCATAGATATCGGCGGCGGAGTGCCCCCGCGGGACGGTGGCGAGAATAAAATTGCTGAAGCTTTCCGGCCCCGCAAAATCCATGTCCATTAATGTTTTCTGCAACCAGCGCCGCTGTTCTATGACGGCCATCCATGTGCCGCGAGCGTAAGGTTGATCCTCGATGGCGGCCGTTGCAGCGGCGATGGCGACGGCGTCGCACGGATAACTGTCGCGAACTTTGTAAAGCTGCGCCAATAACTCCGGCCGGCCGATACCGTAACCGAACCGAATTCCCGCCAGTCCATACCCCTTCGACATGGATCGCAGGAGAATGACATTCGGACATTTATGGACCAGCGCCAGAGCCGTCTGTGGGGCAAAATCGGCATACGCTTCATCAATCAGAACCACACCACTGAATGAATGGGCGATCCGTTCCAGCGTATGGGGATCGATCATCGTGCCCGACGGGGCATTGGGATTAACAATCAGCAGCAGCCGGGCGTCAAGATGAAAAATTTCTTCCGGCAGGAGCCACTGCAGGCCGTCAATGCGATACGGCAGCATGACGGGGGTTGCTCCGATCGCGGCGGCAAGAACCGGGTAGAGGGAATAACTTGGATCAAGCATCGCGACCCGGTCGCCGGGAAGCAGACAGGCCCGGAATACGATGGAGAGGAGTTCATCCCCCCCGTTGGTGGTCATGATGAATTCCGGATCGACGCTGTGGACACTGGCCGCCATGGCCCGGAACACACGTGCATCCGGCGAAGGGTAGCGCCGCAGTTGTTCATTGGTGATTTTGGCAATCGCCTCGCGGACTTTTGGCGACGGGGGGTATGGATTTTCGTTGGTATTGAGCTTGATGACATCCAGCGATTCGGGCTGCTCGCCGGGGATATACCCGACCATTTTTTCAACATTAGGGTTTACAAGACTCATGATCGTTCAGCACACCTATCGGCACATCCGCCACACTCAAAGAGTCTATTGTACCCGATAGCGACACATCGGCGAGACGACCCAGCGTTTCGGATCAGGATGGAAAAAATACCCATTCTTGCGGGGTCGGCGATCGGATACCCGGCCGTCTGCATCAGAAAATGAAACTTCCCGGCCCGACCGTCGGGGGTGGTAACGGGCGAACTGTTGAAAAATTCCGAATATGGTTAACATATCGTGCATGGCAAATGCGTCAGAAAGTCCGTCAACGGCTAAGTCACATGGAACGCCCTGCGTGCGGCAGGTTTCGGTATTTGTTGAAAATCGCGTCGGAATGCTGGCATCGCTGATGGGTATCTTCGACGAATCGGATGTCAAAATCCTCGCCCTGACGGTGCTGCAGGGGTTTGATTGTGCCGTAGTGCGATTTGTCTTCAATGACACGGATGTGGCGGCACAGATTCTCAATACCCACCATTACCCATTTTCCATCTGTGAACTCGTGGCCGTGGAAATGCCGGAGGGAAGTGCCGTCGACGGGCTGGCGCGGATCGGCAAGGCCCTGCTGGCGGCGGAGATCGACATCCACTACGTCTACGGCCTGATTACCAATCCGTCGCGTGATCCGACGG
>JAJZNY010000093.1 GCA_021852245.1 Planctomycetota bacterium
GATATATGGCGGTGATTTCCAGCGTATATTCAATGATCGGATTTTGTGCTGTGGCGGGCGGAAAGGTGATCTCAACAAACTGGGGCGTGTCGCGGCGCTGAGCATCATAACCCAGCCCGATATGCTCAACGTTGCAGGTAATCCGGGCGGTGCCCAGATCGGGCATGTGCAGGACGCACGGCAGACGCATCTGTTGCCGTGATTTTTCCATGCGACCCAGCAATGTGGCATGATTGGCCCGATTATTCTTGGCAAGCTGCTTAAAGGTAACGACCAGCGGATCAAGAAGCGCGCCCGCCGTTGCCATTGAACGGATAACGATGTGCTTGGGAGCAAACTGAAAGGTCCAGCAATCCTTGGTTGGTGATCCGTTACTTTTCATTGAATAAGTGATGGAATGGTTATTTCGGGTTGCTTGCCACGCCCGATTCGTCTTGGCCTGCTGAGGCAAAATAGGGTTGACCGATAATTTTCCCTTTCCCAGCGAATCGAGGCACAGTGCCGTGATCTCCGGTGCGGTTCGCGATAGACCCAGATGGTAAAAAGGGGTCTTAAAGTCGTAGCGATCGGGCGTGGATGGAGCAGCCAATAGTACGCCTTTCCAATCGATGTCTTCCGGGAGCATCGCGGCCACCACAACCGGGGTAATAACCTTGAAAAAATCCCGCCGCTTCAGCATTGGAAACTCCTCTTTAAAAAAAGTAACCGTTCACGGCCTTTCGGCCAATTCAGACTCCCGACGAGCCTGACAACCTGTGGTGACCTACGCCCCTAATTATTTTTTCTAGGCGTGTATCGTGTGCCCTAAGGGCTGTCTTATCACCGTACCGGCAGCTCATTTTTTGCACGAATTAAATCCTTTCTGATTCCGAGCCAGTTGACAGCATGGAGAGATAGGTCCTCATCAGCGGGTACAACTGCCCGTACCGATCCAGACGTTCCTGATATACGCGGTGATGTTTTGCCCTGGGGTAAAATGTTTCTGTCCGTCGCACAAATCGTGGCACCGCGTCGGCCACGCCGGGCAACTGGCCGATAGCCATACCGGCAATAATGGCTGCACCAGCGACGGAACAGTGCGTTTGAGCCAGTCGCGTATAAGGCACGTTGAGAATATCCGCCTTGATCTGCAACCACAGGTCCGATCCCGCACCGCCACCCGTAGCGATAAACTCCGAGGTGTCGATGCCCAGTTCCCTCAATCGCGTAATGGGTTCGACAAAATAATAGGTAATCGACTCCAGCAACGCCCGATATATCTGGCCCCGTGTTGTTGAAGTCTTCAGCCCGACAATGACGCCCGAGGCATCGGTGACATAGCCCGGCGAACCGGTGGGTTCAAAATAGGGTAATACCAGCAGATTCGTGGGATCAGGAGGTGATTCCGCGTCCAATCGCGCATAGATTCCCGCTTCGGTTATTTCACCGACGGCGAAGGTGTTACGAAACCATCGCAGAAGTGAACCGGCCTGATTGAAAATGAATGCAACATAGTGATCAGGTATGATATAATCTTCTATATTAAGACCAAGGCCCAGCATCTTGACCGGATCGGGCTTGCCCCGATACACCGGCGTGATACACTCATAGGTGCCAATCCCATCGACGGCACGACCCGCTTCGGCAATACCCGCGCCCAGCGCATTGCAGCACTGGTCGTGGCCTCCCACAACAATCTTTACATCCGGCGGAAGCCCCAGTTTCGCCGCCATCTTTTTGGACACGGTTCCCGCGATCGTACCGGTAGGCATGCATCGCGGCAATTTGTCGCGATCTATTCCGCTGATCGCCAGAAGTGTTTCCGACCAGTCATGCCTGTGAATATCGAACAGCAGCGTCCGATTCGCATGGGAATAGCTGGTGAAAGGATCAGCCCCTAATAAAAATTCCACCAAGCCGCCCCAAAGCAGAAAATAATCCGCCGAACGGTACAGATCGGGCTTATACGCCTTGAGCCAGAGCAATTTCGGTAGCGTGTAACCGGCGGAAAGGATATTGGGATTGATTCGATAGAAATCCTCCCGCAAAATTTCACGCTCCAAAGCCGCGACATAACCTTCACCGCGGCAATCAGAAGATAAAATGCTCGGCCCGAGAATTTGGCGATTTTTGTTTACCGGTGTGGCGGCTTCTCCCATTGCACTGACGCACAATGCTCGGATCGGGTCAGCTCTTGCCGCCGCCGCCACCTCCGCGATGGTTTCCTGCACGCAAGACCACACAACCTCTGCGTCCAATTCGGCCCACCCTTGGCGTGGATAAAGCGTAGGGTACTCACGATACGCCAGATGAATGCAGACCCCATCGGGCGAGAATGCCCCCACTTTGCAGCCAGTCGTGCCAACATCAATACCCAGCATGCTCATGCTTTTGTAACCTCGTAGTCCAGATAGGCGCAGAACGCCTCGCGGAGCGGATCAGCCACATGACTAGGCGTAACACCGACATGGTGGCGATGACCGCTCATACCGATTGCTTGCAGTAATTTCTGCAGATTCGCGATCTGGACAACACCGGCACAGCCGAAAAAGTCTTCCGCTATTTCATCTTCGGTAAATCGGCCTTCACCCACGTAGCATTTGATTCTACCATCTTGTGTCAGCACATTACCAAAGGTAATTGGCATTGGGGCAATGCGCCCGGTATTACAACCCCAGGAACAACCTGGTCCCACGGCCTGTGCCAACATACTGTGATCCGTCACTTTGCCCTTGGCCCGCATCATTTTCTGGGGCACCGGGCCGCAGTGAAATAAAATACACTTATCAGGATCATCCCCGTAGTTGTTGTTCCAATCCAAACACGTCGTTACTTGACCCGATGCCAATCGCAAGGCCCGCATCATAACCGCCGAGCCTATGTCCACTTCGCATGCGGTGGCCACACCCCGGTTATTCATTTCGCTTAACAGCGTGCAAGGCGATATATGCAGCTTTTTCTGCAGTTCAATCCAGCATCGAATGGCCAGGGCATCAAGCTGAAATTCCTCCGTGATCTGGTCCAACACCACGCCCAAGCGGGCCATGTTGGTGACGGCCTGTCCCGGCACGGCGGAAAAATCTGTGTAGCCGGTGAGAAACGCCGCCTTCTCGCGCACGGCTTTATTATTGGCATCAAGTGCTTCAATACGGAGGAAAACATCTGATAAATCCATCGTTTCAATGGTTATTCCGTGTCGCTGTAACGTCAATTCGTCGATACGTACCGTC
>JAJZNY010000043.1 GCA_021852245.1 Planctomycetota bacterium
GGTCAGCGCGGGGCAGATTGTTCAATTTCATGTGCAGGATGCGCAGACTGCAACCGAAGATTTACGTCTCCTTCTACAAGGACATCTGCTTCTGGCCGACAAACCGCGTGGAGCCCTGATGTTCAGTTGTAACGGGCGAGGCGAGCGACTTTTCGGCCGTCCGAACCATGACGTGGCGGCGGTGCAGGATATGCTGGGGCCCCTGCCGCTGGCCGGTTTTTTTGCTGCTGGCGAACTTGGGCCGGTCGGGCGCAGCAATTTTATTCATGGCCAGACGGTCTGTATCGCCATGTTTAATAACGGATGAAAAGATCACGCCGATCCGCAGGTAAATAATTATGGATACTCAACGAGATTGGGAGGCATTTCGGGAAATTGAGATCAAGCTCCGCTGCCCGTCGCACGATGCGGTTCGCGAGCGACTGACCGCCCTGCGGGCTGTTGATCTGGGTTTGATGAGGGAGTGGAATGAATTTTTTGATACCCCCGACCGGCAGCTTTCGGAGCGTCGCATCGCGCTGCGCGTACGGACCATAGAACATCAGCGCGACGGCCGCCGCGAATCGCTCATTACGGTCAAGGGAGGGCGGCCATCAGGCGATATTCAGAATCGGCCGTCGATTGACCTGCATGCCGAGCCTCCGGAACTGGCGACAGGACTTTTTCTGCGACTGGGGTACAGGCGAACCGGCGCCTTTGAGAAATGGCGACACTCCTGGATGCTGGACGACGTGCGAATCGAACTCGATGAGCTTCCCATATATGGATTATTTATTGAACTTGAAGGGCCGGATGAGCAGCACATCATGGCGGTCCGCCATCGATTAAACCTGGATGCCCTGCCGGTGGAACGTACCAGTTATCACGGCATGCTGATGGAATATCTGGCTGCTCATCCTGAGGCCCAGGGGATTATGCAATTTTCAGATCGTAATCTCCGAACGGAAAAATAGCCGCCGCTGTAGTGAATCAAATAGATTGAGCCTTATTTCGTACGGCGCGGGCCCTGGCAACTTTTTACAGGATGCGTTTAAGCCTGGCGGTCCGGACGAAAGCCTTTGGGCTTTGATTGTGATGTTCAACGAACTCGGTAATGACATCGATCTACTGCGGGACGCTTTTAAAACGGATGTTCCAACGGCGTACTCGGCACCTTGCCGCTGCGCGGTAAGTGCGATGTAGCTGGTTGGAGTATGGAAATCAGGTGCGCCGGTGCGCGTTCAAGGATAATCCTGTCCTGCCGGTCGTATAACCAGTTCGTTCACCAATATGTGTGGCGGCCGGGTGACGATGTAGGCGATGGCGTCCGCCACATCCTGCGGCTGCAGAAGGGGTCCATATCTGGAAATGGTGTCATAAAAATTTTCACGGTCATAACCCGCGACCGCCTGAAATTCGGATTCCACCACACCCGGCTTAACCGTAGAGACTCGAATGCGTTTCGGTGCCAATTCCCGACGCAGAGCCTCAGCAATGGACGCCAGCGCCCATTTGGTCGATCCATAGAAACCGCTGAAGGGAGAGATGTTATGGCCGGAAACAGACCCGAGCACCACAATATCGCCCGCCTTCTGTTCGACCATCCATTGGGCGCAGCGCCGCATGAGTCTTGCGGCTCCGAGCACATTAAGGTCATAAAGTTCATCCCACTTGGATTCGTCGCTGGTTAAAAGTCCGCCCGCAAGCCCCCGGCCGGCATTAACGATGGCAATATCAAGCCGCCCGGTCTTCTCGCGACAGATGGCAAGGCACCGATCGATTTCCGTCGTGCTGGCGATATCCGCCGCTATCGGTATGGCGATCCCGCCTGATCTCCCAATCTCTTCGGCCGCATGTTGCAGTTGTTCCTGACGGCGTGCCGCCAATAAAACCGTCGCACCGCGAGCGGCCAGCTCAACAGCCACCGCTCGGCCGATGCCACTGCTAGCGCCGGTAATAAGGGCCGTTTTGTTCTTAAGTTCACTTGTCAATGTCGCTCTCCGGCAAATACCCAACAATTTATCTGCTCAGATTATAGCCGCGACCCGAATTCGGGCGTTAACCAAGGTGATCAAAGTCATGAGGTGTCCGGCGATTTCAGGCAATGCCGGCCAGGGGTACCACGCGGGAGGTGAGATCCGACATGGTATATTGCTTTTCCAATAGAAGAGGCAGCAGAACGCCATGATTATGCGATGAATCAAGCAGAAACATATTTCGCCCGATGATTCCGTAGCCGCTCTCCTGGGCCTGATGGCCGCAGATATAAATATCCGCCCACCACACTTTCGCCAGCTGATCCATCACCGTCTGAGACTGGTTACGTCCCCAGATAAGTTTATAGACCGAACCGTTTCGCTGATAATCTTCCTCGGTGAGTTGTCGCTGGAGGATGGAGGGGTCGAAGGTTCGCAGGTCGCTCTCGGATGGAAGAGAATGGGAAAGCAGCAGGCCGGTGGCTGAGATCGCCGCGAGGGGCATGCTGACGACAAAATCACGAAAGGCGGCGGCGACGGCCGCCCCTCGGCCGCCATACCATAGACCGTATGCCCGATTAAATCGCTCCGTGAGATCATATCCATCCTTCATGATGGCGACGCCGGTAATCTGCGCCAGGTCATGATTGGCCAGAAGAAAGTGTACCCGACCCGAAAAATCCAATGCCCATTGACACACTTCAACGAGAAGTTGCAGGCTCGTGTCTTCTCCGTCCGGGCCGAGTGGCCCCCCGTGAATAAGTTCCTGAAGAATCACATGACGATCAGGAAATGTGGAGAGATTGGCGAAATTCCTGATACGTTCAAAATTTCTCTGATGATTATGCAGATCACCGGTAATAATCACCTCGCCCATGCTGGGAAGATGCAGTTTATTACCGTTCCGCATCGGATGATTTCGATTGTATTCAGCCGCGGCCAGCAGCAGATCAATAGCTTGTTTAGAGGACACTGTTATAGTTCCTTTTTGCGTTGAAAAACCAACTTTGTATGGACCATGGTTTCTCCTGTTGGATAGTTTACGGATAGTTGAATGGTCATGCCGTCCTGAATATCCGATTCCTTTCGGAAGTTGTTATGCGCCCCGGTCCGCTGAGAGTCACGTTACGGTATCGGCCTCTTCCATGGACTGACCTGATTCGGGATCTTTGGCGGAGTTACGCGTAAGTTGTACCGAGCTTCCCATGCTGAGGACGAACTGCAGGCGATTGTGAACCT
>JAJZNY010000112.1 GCA_021852245.1 Planctomycetota bacterium
CCATCACCCTCATGTCCGGAGGTGAAAAGGCCTTGACCGCCATCGCTTTGGTGTTGGCCGTGTTCAAGTCGCGACCGTCACCCTTCTGCATTTTGGACGAAGTCGATGCGCCGCTCGATGAGGCCAACACGGGGCGGTTTGCATCCATCATTCAGCAGTTCCTGCATCACAGCCAATTTGTGGTCATCACCCACAATAAACGCATGATGGCCGTTGCAGATCTCCTTTATGGAATCACCATGCCGGAACAGGGAGTCAGTCGCCGGGTATCGGTCAAATTCGACGGCAAAGCGAGAATCAACGAATCTGCCGATACGCCCGCCCGACGTACCGATGCACAGCAGCTTGTTGAATCCTCCGCCGTGCCGTCCTAAACTCCCTGAACAGTCGGCCGTTGCGCGGCAATCGTCGGGAATAGCGGGGTATTCGCTGATCCACGGTCATTGAGAGCGAAATCCGAGATGGAAAATTTCTCATGATGGTACATAGATCATCGCAACCCGGCATACCCCGGTGGTTGGGACTCACAGCTTTGCTGTTATTTGCGCTGATCGTTCGCACTGAACGGGCCTTTTTGACAACCGTCGTCAACCCCGACGCGATGCGATTCATCGCCCAAGGCCGCGAATTTTTCATTAATCCTCTGCGGGCCGTCCGCCAGGAGGTTTACCATCCGCTGCAGTCGATTCTCGGCGCACTGATTCATAATATCGTGATGGTTCATCTGATCGCCGACCGACGCATGGCGTGGATATATTCGATGCAGGCGCTCGGTGTAGTGGCGGGTGCGCTGATAGCTATTGAAATATTTTGGCTCTCCCGTCGCTTCGGTGCCCCGCTCTGGGCGGCTTATTGCGTATCAATCATCTGGGTGCTGGGGCGCAAAACGGGGGCCTACGGTGCCGATGGCATATCGGATATGCTCTTTTTAAGCCTGCTGGGGCTTTCCATCCTGATGGCCATGAAAACGGGATTGCGTTGTCGCCCCTGGTATTGGTTTGCCGCAGGTATTTTTTCCGGGTTCAGCTATCTGACCCGCCCCGAGGGAGTTGCTGCAGTTTTAATCATGCTCTGGGCTCTTGCCATCTACCATGGTGCAGCGATATTTTCCTCCCGCGAAGTCAAAGCGATCATCGAACCAATCCCGTTTACCAAACGGCGTGGTCTGGCTCCGGCTCTGGTCTCGGCGGGCATGCTCATCGCAGGTTATCTGATTGTCGGGCTCCCCTATATGCTCGCCATCGGTGCATTCACACGAAAAAAAAAGCTGGAATTGATGCGTGCACACCCCATTTCGCAGCCTCAATTGTCGCATCTTTTCAAGCCGCTTCCCATGGTGGGGCACCCGAATCTGGCATTCATCGGCCCGTCCGCCTTTTTTCATCCCTGGATGTGGATGAAAATCGGCCAGGAGGTATTTGAAACGCTCAGTCCGGCTGCCTGCATTGTTCTGCTTTTGGCCATGGCGCTGGCACCGCGGATATGGGGCCGCAGGCGCTGGCGTCCCACGGTGCTCGGATGGGCGGGACTCTGGATTACAGTCATGATCTGGTTGCTGAATATCGCCGGATATCTGCATGGCCGCCACACGCTTGTACTGGTATTGCTTCTGTTGCCGATTCTCGCTCTCGGGTTGGATCGAATCGCCCATCGGTGGTGCGAATTTTTACGGTCTGCCAAACGCCCGGATACATGGCGTCCGCTGCCGCCGCCGCTCCGCGATCCCGCCCATTCCAATCGAATGAGCATGTTTCTTACAGCGGTCATCTGTATTCCCGGTATTATTCACCTGGCGGATGCACCTCAACGCGGCATGCGATTTATTGAAGATGGTGCCCGCTGGCTCAAAGCAAACGCCCGCAGCAAGGTGATTGTCAACATAGGTATCGGCGATGATCGCCGGGCGCTGGTGGCTTATTACAGCGGCTTGGATTACATGTTCTGCCCGACGCCACCGACGGCACAAACCCGACGGCAGATGATGAATCTGAGCAATAATCGCCCGGTACTTCTCGATGAAGTTTTTCAGGGAAAACAGGCTCAGCGCATTCCACAAGTCATCGGCCCATATCATGTGCTGAAATTGAAAGGGCACATCGTAAAATTTCGTGCTCGGCATACGCTGGGCGCCAACGTACTGGTATTTTATGTTCTGCCTCACCAGCGGGTGCTCAAGCCAGCTGCAAAAACTTCAGATGGGCGGTCTGAACCATGATCGATCCGGCAGACAATATCGCCCCAAGTTACCCGTGGCCGACCATCGGTCTCGTCGGTGGCATCGGCAGCGGCAAAAGCGCCGTTGCGGACATATTTGCCGAACTTGGATGCGAAGTCATCAGCAGCGATAAAATTGCGCATGAAGCCCTGCACGATGCTGATGTTAAAGCTGCCATTATCGCTACATTCGGTTCAGCAATCCTCGACGATCGCGGTGAGATTGACCGTCGCCGGCTCGGAGCCATCGTATTTTCCGATTCTCAGAAACTCTCTAACCTCAATGCGATCGTTCACCCTTATGTAGCGGCATATCGAGATCGGCGAATAGAATTACTTAAGCGCAATGCCGCGGTGCCGGCAGTTGTGTTTGATTCTCCTTTATTAATCGAATCCGGCCTTCACCGTCATTGCAATGCGGTCGTATTTGTTCATTGTGGAGATGCGATCAGATTTTCGCGAGTGCAAAAAAGCAGGGGTTGGTCAGAAACAGAATGGAAAAAGCGGGAGTCAGTTCAATATCCACTGGACAAGAAGGTGGAAATATCGCATTATATTGTAAGTAACGAGGCTGATGGGCCTCATACCGCAGCGCAGGTAAACTGGGTTCTCACCTGCATTACCAGAGATTTCCAGCGAAGTCACGGGTTACGCGGCAAGGTGAGTTGAGGGAGCAATCTTTCTGATTGCACTGAGCATTTGGGATATTTTGGAATTTTGCCTTTGGAATTTTTACCATCTTGCCGATAACATACTTGTCAGTTGGGCAATCCGTCGGCGTATTCACCTTAGATCAACGAGGGGCATGAATCCTGAACCACACAATCTGATCATCACAGATCAGGCCGAAGAGTAGTAAAGAAGTTTTTAAGGGTAACGAGATCAAGCCAAATCCATTACCCGTTTGACCTGTATAACCTCATGGAGAATCAACATCATGGCACGCACATCGCGATCAAAAAAATCGGCACC
>JAJZNY010000149.1 GCA_021852245.1 Planctomycetota bacterium
GAAGGGCATTTTGCGTGGTCGCATCATATTCTGTACCTGAGCTATGACGTTCATGGTCATCGGCAGCGAATTGCGTTTATTACACCCAACAATATTCTGCGGGGAGATCGGCCATGAGTGAGCTTTTCCCGGCCATGTCAGGCAAGGCGGCCCCGCGAAGGCGTGCGGTTCATACTTCACGGCCCGGCGTGGCGATCATCACGGCGGTTTTCATGATGGCGATTGTCGGCATGTGCCTTGCCGTCATGGCCCGATCGTATATCGAGCAGGCTCGATTGACGGCCCATACCATCGCGCATCGCCAGTTGTCACTCCTGCAGGATGCGGGTGTGCAGATTGTGAAAATGGAGATGGCGCAAAAGCAGATTCCTCCCACCCTGCAGATCATTGCAGTTCCACCTGAGCTTAAACGGCAGCACGGCCGCCTTACCATCCGCCGGGTGACAGCTGGAAGCACGGTGATGGTCTATCAGGTGCGGAGCCGCTACGCCGGTCTGCGGCGGCGTGTGCTGCTGGCTTATGACCGCAATACGCACAGGTGGGAGATTCGCTGAGCCGGCGGTATTAAATACCGGCCCCCTGATCCAGATGGATGCCGCATTCTTTTTTATCCAAACCGCTCCAACGTCCCTGCCTGCCGTCCTGACCATCCGCCAGCGGACGCGTACAGGTTTCCGGGTTACAGCCGATGGACGTGTACCCTTCGTGCCAGAGGGGATGGTAGGGAAGTTCGTGGAGGCGCATGTATTGGTGAATATCGCGGGACGTCCATCGGAGCAGCGGCGAGATCGCCAATGCGACGGTCCGACGATTGGCCTCAACGACCTGCATCTGTGAACGATGCTCGGACTGATCCGCCCGGACGCCGCGCAGCCATGCGACGGGGGAAAGAGATTGCATGGCGCGGTCGAAAACGCTGTTTTTATTGGCGCGGCAGCAGGCCTCCACATCGCGGCGGGTGCGGGGATCGGTTTCACCGTTGATCGAAAGCCAGACAATCGGATCATGCTGGGTGTGAAATTCCAGTACATTGAGATTATATTGCCGCCGCATGGTTTCCATGAACAGCAGCGTCTGCGGAAACAAATACCCGGTGTTGATGAACACAATCGGTATGCCCGGCATGGCGGTCTGGGCCATATGAATCAGACACATGCTTTCAGCGCCGAAACTGCTGGTCATAATCAGTCCGGAGCCAAATGTATCAACCGCCCAGCGGACAATTTCCGGCGGAGTCATGTCGGCGGTTAACCGATTGGCATCCTGGGGAAGAATCTGAGATTTGGTCATCGTTGTCATGGGAGAAGATCATCCTCGACTCATTTTTAATACCTCAGGCGGCGGGCGAAGCCGTCTGTCTCCTGGCCTTCCAGGCGGATTCCAGTTCATCCAGAATGTGCTCCGGGATGCGGACATTATCTCGGCCTATGCCGATGGCGATATCCGGTTTGCGGGTTCCGTGAAAATCAGAACCGCCGGTTACAAGCAGCTTGTGCTTGGCGGCAATCTGGGCGATAAACTCGGAATCCTGGGGCCGATGGTCGCTGTGCCACACCTCAAGACCGTCGAGCCCGAGGTCTATCAGGGATTCAATCATGTGCTGCAGGTGCGCATGATTCTGGGCCCGTAACTGGACTGGATGTGCCAGCACCACCAGCCCGCCAGCCCGGTGGATACAGTCGATTGCCTGCCGGGGGGTGAGGCGTTCTTTATCGAAATAGGCACTGCCTCCCATCCCGAGATACACGTCAAACGCCTGCTTGAGGCTGTTTACACAATGCGATTCCACCAGCGCCTGCGCGATATGCGGCCGCCCCACCACCACGGCCCGATCCTGCCCAGTACCATTCCGGTACGCAATTTCAAGCACCTGATCCATGGTGATCTTGCAGCCAAGTTCGTTGAGCCGGGCGATGATGCGCGGGTTACGGTTATTGCGCCCTTCCAGAAGAATCCGGCTCATATCGACCAGGGCTGGGGAAGTGTAATCGATGAAATAGCCGAGCAGGTGAAGCGTCGCGGGCGGAGGTGCTTCGGCTGAAATTTCAATTCCGGGCACAAAACGCAAACCGATTTTTGCGGCAGCGCTATGCGCCTCGGCCAATCCACCACCGGAATCATGATCAGTCAGCGCGATGCCGGCCAAACCGCCGCGCTGTGCCGCGAGCACCAATTCGGTGGGTGTGAGCGATCCATCGCTGGCGGTGGAATGCGTATGGAGATCAACAAATTTTCCGCTCATGCGTCCCCCTGTAATAATATCCGGCGTGTGCGGAGGGTCTGCAGGATGCTTTCCACGCACTGATCGACGGTCTGGACATCCGTTTTTACGTGTACCTCCGGATTTTCCGGCGGTTCATAGGGGGCATCGATGCCGGTAAATCCCATCGGTGTACCCGCCGCGAGTTTTTCCCGGGCTTTGCGGTAGAGCTGTTTTGGATCGCGCTGCTCGCAGATATTCAGGGGGGCGTCGACGAACACCTCAATAAAGGCGTGGGGTTCGATGCGATTCCGCGCGTTGCGACGATCGAGCCGATACGGACTGATGAAACTGCAAATGGCGATGATGTGCGCATCGGCAAATAAACGGGCAATCTCACTGACACGCCGAATATTTTCCGTGCGGTCTTGTGCGCTGAAGCCCAGATCGCTATTGAGACCGTGACGAAGATTATCGCCGTCGAGAACAAATGCGGCATGTCCGCTGCGAATGAGCGCAAGTTCCAACGCCATGGCGATGGTGGATTTCCCGCAGCCGGAGAGCCCCGTCAACCAGACAACCGCCGGCGAATTTTTCGTCACCTTGCGGCGTTCGTCCGGCCCTACCGAGCCTGCGTGCCACACAACATCGGGTGATTTTTCTGCCATTGCGAGTCCATTTAGACCTAACACATACAAATCCTATAGGATTTGTATGGATAAATATAGCAGCCTGACGCCGCTATTTCAAACCATCCCGGAAAAAATGCACTGACCAATCTTCCAAGGCTGCCGCCGGGCGTTATCCGCCCTTCCAGCGCCGATGCGGGAAATGAAATACATCTTTGAGGACCAACCCCGGGACATAGCGCTGGCTGGTGAGTTGGTGATGCGTAAAATTTTTCATATATGCGGCGAATATCATCGGTGCATGGCGAACCACAAGCATATTTTCAGCGTTAAAATGGGCCGCTGCGTAACTGA
>JAJZNY010000064.1 GCA_021852245.1 Planctomycetota bacterium
CCATGGCCGCTAATATTTTCGGCTTATCCACGCAGGTACCTGCCAAACCCGTGTATCTGAGCGACGGGCGTTCGCGGCGGATCCGCGTCGGAAATATGGAATTTCAAATCAGGCACATCGCTCCAAAGCAACTGCCGCGCGGCAGCCTAAGGAGCGTGTTGATCATTCAAGCCCTCCGGCACCTGGGCCAGAAATCTGTGGATGCCCGCGTCGTGGCACAACTCAAGAGCGTGATCCGGCCTGGCGAGAAGCGGGAGTTGCTGAGGGATGCCCGCTACACAACCGACTGGATCGCCGCCATCGCCCGGCAAATTGCGGAAGACGGCCCCGCACGAAAGGATCAATAACGTGGAAAGGGTGGCAACATGGCCCGCAGCGGACAGGGCCGAGCTTTTTCGCGCATCGGCGGCAAAGCGAGGACTGAGCCGGTTGGTCATCGAGAAGGACTTTTGGGTCTGCTGGACCCTGCAGCGGCTTTTCGCCCTGGATCCGCCCCCTGCGAGGCTCATATTCAAAGGTGGAACTTCACTGGCCAAGGTGTTCAGGGTCATCGAGCGGTTCTCAGAAGACATCGACATTTCGGTAGACCGAAACGACCTTGGATTCGGCGGCAATTCCGATCCGTCTGCTGTCGAGTCAGGCAAACGACGTGAGAAGCGCCTTGATTCGCTCGCGAACGCCTGCCGTGAGTTTATCCGCCACTCGCTGCTGCCCAGGCTCCGCGACTCGTTCGGCGAAGTGCTCGGCAGGAGGGGCGACTGGGATCTGTATTATGCGGACGATGTTCCCGACGAACAGACACTGATTTTCCAATATCCTTCCACCGAGTCTTCAGCACCTGCTCTGCCGGCCTACATCCGCCCCATGGTTCGCGTGGAGTTCGGCGCCCGATCCGACCACTGGCCAGCCTGCGACGGCCGGGTGGTTGCATATGCGGCGGAAGATTTTCCCGAAAGCTTCGGGGCCCCGGGTTTCACGGTGCGAGCCTTGTCGGCTCACCGTACCTTCTGGGAAAAAGCGACGATCCTGCACGCATGGTACCATGCACCGGAGAGCAAACCTCTCCGCGATCGGCAGTCACGCCACTACTATGACCTCGTTCGGATGTATGAAGACAGAATCGGTCGGGAAGCTTTGGCGGACAAGGATTTGCTCGCGAAGGTCGTCGAGCACAAGAAGGCCTTTTTCAAGTCGGCGTCCGCCCAGTATTCAAAAGCCCGCCCCGGAACCTTTCGGCTCGTGCCGCCTGCGGGCAGGCAAGGCGAACTCCGGCGCGACTACCTCGCGATGCGCGAAATGATTTTCGGTCCGGCCCCGAGTTTCGAGGAGATGCTCGCGGTACTCGCGGAGATGGAATCCGCCATTAACGGTGGGGGCCGGGGCTAAGCTATTGGCATACCACAGCTGGCTTAATTTTAATGGGCACTGAAAAGAACCCCGTGCGCTGCCGCCCGAGTTGGCCCACACGCGCCCGGCGGGGGTCGAACCCACAACCGTCCGCTTAGAAGGCGGATGCTCTATCCAATTGAGCTACGGGCGCTCGAAACGTTGGCCTGCCCACAGTATCCGCGCAAAAGCCCCCATCTGTAAAGTGATTCGGTAACAACTTTCTTTCACTTCTGAAATCGCGGTGGGATGCGGGGATATCGGCACGAATCCTTGCACTTTGTCGTGCCGTCTCGCCCGCCAGCCTAATTTCCAACCGTCCCCCGGCAGGCCGGGGTCAACTGACCATCGCCTGCGTGCCGTGCAGCGCCGCGGGGGTCAAAGGCCGATTTACTTCCGTCGTATGTTTGGTATATGTTAGGTATCTGATTACGGGAGTTTTTATGTCATCATCTGCACCCACGATTTTCCCCCAACCGCCGCTTGGAAAAATTCTTGCGCTGATTGCCGCCTGTGCCCCGCTGCCATCGCGAAAAGGTATCGGAACGCCGACTCCAACCCGATCAGTGCCGCCGAGAGCCCGGACGCAGATACCGGCATCGCTCCGGCCACACCGCGCCTCGGGCACGCTTGAACTGCTTTGGAAACTCTGGCGCCATGAACATCGCCCGGAACGGCGGGTGCTGATTGAGGAGAATATCTGCCGCCTCTGCAAGCCGCTGATTTCCGCATGCGCACGCCGCGTACAGATGACCCGGGGCGGCGATATTGAAGATTTCATTCAGGAGGGATTCATTGCACTGATTTCCTGTCTGCGGCGATATGACCCGGCGGGCGGCGTTGATTTTGCCGCATATGTGCCCAAGCGCGTTCGCGGTGCCATGCTGGATGCCGCCGACAGATACAACCGCCGATCCACCCGTCCACCGCTTCCGGCCGCCCCAGCGGACGTTGCCGCCATTCCGGCGCAGCCGAAGTGGATGATGGATATGGAAGTTGCCCATCTGCTCTCCCCCCTACCGCCCGCGCAGCGTGATATCGTCATCCTCTGCATACTCGACGGCCAAAGCTGCCGCGATGCCGCTGCGCAACTCGGCATCCACGCCTCAACCATCAGTCGGCAACTCCGATCCGCACTGGATACGATGCGGAAGCACGCCGAAATCTGATTTAAGCCACATTTTTGCAGCCACTTTTTCAAGGAGCCATTCCATGACTTCAGCCAATCCACGTTTTGAAATGCTCAATTCTCTGATGCATGACCCCGATCAAAATCGCGATGCCATCATTACCATCCTGCAGGAACTCGCGACGGTGAAGGCGGGGAATCTGCGCTTCCGAACGCGTGAAGATGCGCAGGATGCCACCAGCGAAGCCCTGCTGCTGGCGATTCGAAAAATGCATCTCTACCGGCCGGAGCAGAATGCGGCGTGCACCTATTTCGGGCGGCTGATGACGCGCTGCATGCTGAAAATCATCCAGCAGAATCGGGAACAGCGGTGTCGCCATGATGTTTCCGGAAGCGAAACGGAAATGGGAGGATCATTACTGGATCGCGGCGTCCCGCCATGGGTCCGGCCGCTACCGACGAAGGTTGATTGTCGGTTGCAGAACTCCGCCGACCGTGAGCGTGCAGCAGCGGTGATTGATGACGCCCTGCGGGGTGCGATGGGCGAACGCGGGCGCGGCGATACCGCACTGGATGAAAAGGTGGACCTCGTCATCGCCATCCTGCAGATGATCCGCAAGCGGCTTCTGGGGCGATTCAACCGGATCCTCGCCGATCAGGCCA
>JAJZNY010000154.1 GCA_021852245.1 Planctomycetota bacterium
ATTTTTATGCCGACGTTTGTGGTTACCAATTCGCAACCGGCCTCACGGAGGTAGTCCGCGGCGGCGGATATCATCTCCGGCGGAAAGTTTTTTTCCGTGATGAGAACTTCAAATGGAACGGCTTGCCTGTGAAACAATATGCCGGCGAGTTTAATGCCGGCATTCCTTGCGTCGCGGCTTAACTGGCGGTCCTCAGCAACGGTTCCGGGATTGAATTCACGCATGTTCAATAAAATCCATGGCCAGATCCAGCGACGGTGCCGAATGCGTCAGCGCTCCGACACTGATGCGGTCCACCCCGGTTGCGGCAATCGTGGCGATGTTCTCAAGTGTTACACCACCTGATGCCTCCAGCAACGGCACACCGGATTTTCGATCATCGCGCCAAACCACCGCCTGCCGCATCTGCCGGGGTGTCATATTATCCAATAAAATAATATCCGCCCCGCCGGGCAGCGCCTCTTGAAACTGCTCAAGGGTATCAACCTCCAGCCACAGTGTAATGTGCCCGGGCAACTGTGACCGGACTTTTCGTGTGATATCCGCCAGTGATACATGATCGCCACCGCTGCGCCGCAAGGCCGCAAGGTGATTGTCTTTGAGCATAACTCCGTCGTAAAGCCCCATGCGATGATTCACGCCCCCACCGCACCGCACCGCATATTTCTCCAACGTTCGCCAGCCCGGCGTGGTTTTCCGGGTATCACATATCGCCGGCTTTCCGGCATCGGCCGCGCCCAACTTGGCCGCCTGCACATATCGTGCGGTCAATGTGGCGATACCCGAAAGGTGGCCCAGAAAATTTAACACCACGCGCTCAGCGGAAAGCAAAGCGCCCGCCGGACCGCTGATTTCCGCGACCACTGCGCCCTGCTTTGCGATATTGCCATCGGAAATCAGAATTGAGCTTTTCAGCCTGACATCATAATACGCGAGAATTTCGGACATCAGCGCGGTACCGGAAATCACCCCTTCGCGGCGGGCAACAATCCGTCCGGTGGCCAGCAAATCCGGCGGAATGCTCACCGCCACGGTACGATCAAGCCGGGGAGCGGCTTTTTTCTCACCATCCGGCAAATCACCGAGATCCTCCCGCACCGCCAATTCAATCAGCGATCGGATCTCGTCCGATAATGGCGATATATCATCCAGCATCAACATTCCGTGCTTCAGCGGAGCGAATATTTCAACGCTCGATTACGCCGGCGTTAATCATCGTCATCTTCATCGTAGAAGATATCTTCATCTTCATCGTCAAGCTCATCATCGTCGTAGGCACCGCCCACGTCATCATCTTCAAAATCCTCATCCTCATCCTCATCCTCGTCTTCATCATCATCAAGATCGTCATCTTCGTCTTCGTCATCATCGAGATCATCATCTTCTTCATCCCGACGACGTTTGGCCTGCGCCAGCGCGGTATCAGTCCAAGGCTCTTCCGGTTCCGCGGCGATTGCCGATGCCAGAGCGTCCTCGCCTTCGGCGGCTTGAAGTTCAACCGGAGAAAAGAGCGTTTCGAGCGTTTCCTGCGGCGCGGACAATCTCGTTTGCCCCGACCCGAATTCTTCTACACTACACTGCATGACCATAACTGGTTCTCCATAATCTGCCACCTGAGACTGCCGGCTTTCCGCACCCGCCCCGATCCTAGATCGAGATCCATGCAAGCGGCGGAAACATCCCCCGGCACCCCGGTTAAGAGCAATCCAACCGCCGGTAAAATACAGGCAATTTTGGACAAGTCAATGGCTCTGACGATAATTAGACCCGATAATGCTCCCGGCGAAAGTCCGAAATTTCACCGGGCTGGAAAAAGAATTTCGATGCGAAAGGAAATATAATGACAAAAGCCAGTAAAATCGCGGTTTTTCCAGGCACCTTTGACCCGCCGACCCTCGGACACCTCGATGTGATCCGCCGGGGCCACAAACTTTTCGACCATCTGATTGTGGCCATTGGAAAAAATCCCGAGAAGTCCGAACTCTTTCCCGTGGCTCAACGGCTGGAATTAATTCGCGCTCTCGTGGCCGATCTTCCAACCGTCTCCGTGGAAGCTTATGAGGGACTGACGGTAGCACTGGTGCGCAAACGTGGAGCTATTGCCATACTTCGTGGATTGCGGAACATGACCGATCTGGAATATGAGTTTCAACTGGCGCTGACCAACCGCGCGGTGGCGGACGTGGATACGGTATTTATCATGACCAATGAGCGATTCGGTTTTACCTCCAGCAGTCTGATCCGGCAGATTGCCGGCCTGGGCGGTGATCTGGAAAATTTAAGCGCGCTATTGCCACCGGCGGTCATCACGCTGTTACGGGAATATCGTGATAAAAAAATCGGCCCGTTCCGCGAACCGCACGGGGATATTACCGGATGAACCGCATGCGGCCGATGTTGGGAATGATAGCCCAGTTGATCGCACGCATCGGGCGGAAGCCCGCGGGCCAGTAAACCATGAAGGCCCGGCCCAGAATATAACGCTGCGGCACGACACCCATCGGCAGGTGCATGTTGCGCAGCACCGGTTCCACACGATACCACGCCCGTGAATCTTCACTGTCATTGGAATTATCACCGAGCATAAAATACTGCCCCTTCTTGAGCGTGATCGGGTGCCCCATTGTGCCGGTGCCCGGCCGCGTGCCGTCTGGATCAATGGAACTGTTACCGGGGAAGCGTATTTTCATCTGGGTGTAATATATATCGCGCATCAGCAGCAGGTGCCGCAGGGTGCAGCCGCCGGTTACATCAATCTGAATCCGCGGCGTTTCCTGTTCACCGGTGCTGCGCCGAATATCCGCAACTTTCAGCGCGTCGGTAAGTGTCCAGGGTGCCGCATATTGCAGCATCAACCGGCCATTGATCCAGAAGCGGGCCTCGTGCTGGGTATTGCTGAACGCCAGGCGATACGCTTTTCCAGTTTGCAGTGCCTTTGGAGCGTGAAAGATGCTCATATTCTTCGGGCTTATGGGCTGGTAAGCGCTCGTGGCTGTATCGAATTGAAAAAGCTTTAATGCCCCGTCATGGGCCAATGTCACCCGGAAGCGGTTGGTCGCCGGGCCAACTGTCATGCGAACCGCCGAGTCTGGACTTCGGGAAATCCAGACCGTTCGCAGATACAAATTACCGACAAGGTGATGGCCATTCCAATATGGATTGGCGTTGTAGCCCA
>JAJZNY010000441.1 GCA_021852245.1 Planctomycetota bacterium
CCGGCCGTGCTTCCCAACCGAGGCGTCCACGTGGCCACGAGAAAGAAGCTGCCCTCGAGACGCAAAAGCCCTTGATTTTACGGGCTCAAACCGCCCTGCGAAGCATCAAACTCTGGTGGAACATCCGGTACAAGGCAGCGGAGCGGGCGATCAGACGCAAATGACCGTCGGGCGGAAATCGGGCGGATACGAATCAACCGTCAGGCATTTCATTATTCGCCTGCACCGACAAGCCGCGACTGACGTTCGCCTCAACGGCGCGGTGCGAGTCGGGGATGTTCTTGAACTGGAGAAACATTCGACGGCGTGGTATGTCGACGAGGATGTCTACGGCCCGGTTACCGTGATTAAACTGCCGGCAGGCTCGGTCCATGATATCACGCTGATCGCGACCGGCCATGCGCCGATAAAAAAAGAGACGCAGGTCCTGCTTTCAACCGACGCCTCGCTTTCAGGCCCGGTCGCACCGGATACGCCGCTGCAGACCAACAACGGGATGTACGAGCTGGCCAATGAATTTGGCCCGTTTGGTGATCTTCGCAATACCATCCAGACCAATCATACCGGTTACACCGGAGCCGGATTTATTGCCGGATTTAATGATGTCGACACCGCCGCAACATACTATCTCTGTCGACCCACTGCGGGAACTTACAAGGCGCAGTTCCGATTTGCGAACGGCTGGACGGATCAGATGCGGACCTTGAATGTCTACATCAATGGTATTCGTTATGGATCGCTGGAAATTCCGGGCCTGGCGAGCTGGAATCAGTGGCAGGAGGTCACCATGTATGTGCCTCTGGTGGCCGGTGCCAATACGATCATGGTACGCCGCGACGAGGAAAACTCGGGGCAGGTGAATCTTGATACTCTAGAGGTATCCATGAGGCCAACCGGTTAGCCGAACTTTCGCACTTTGTGTCTGATTTTCGGAATTTTTACGATTTTTTCGGCTTTTGGTTGCGGGGTAATGCGGTGTTGGTCTTTAAAATCATTTGTGGCGAAGACCTACCCTCTTTTTTTATTGACGCGATTTGAGATGGTAGCGGGCCTGTTCATTCGCCAGCACAGGCGTTTCAAGAACGGCAAGTGGCATCGGCATTACAGCGTGGTGGAGAATCGCCGCTGCGCCAACGGCCAGCAGGTGCAGCGGCAGATGCGTCATGGCTTCGGCGATGACCTCATTGGCCGCCCGTGCCGGGCGCATATCCTAAGCCATGCTGATATGCCCGGTGCCCTCAAATGTGGCCATTGCTTCCGCCAGCGCCATGACGTTTCGATGCACTTGGACGATACGGACACTGCACTGCGCGAGCATACGGGCTGAGGCACGTCCGCAGTCGCTTCCAGCACCGGTGATGATCGCCGTCTTCTCCGTAAAACTTAACGTTTTCATGATACTCACATCTGCAAAGTGGGATGCCGTGCCTTCACGAGTGGGTCATAAAGCGGAACCACCATATCCGCCCGGCGGGCAAGCCGGGCGTTGAGAAATTGATCCAGCCCGCCGGTGACGCAACCCGTCAGCGGCATAATGAGCAACGCCCAAAACGTGAGGGCTTCCCATCGCTTCAGCCACTCCATACGATAAACTTCCGCCGCCGGTACACGCGTTTCACCCATCTTCAGCCATGCAATCGGGCAAGAATTTATAATTGTGCGTTCCACCCTCCATCGACAGACACGGTACTTCCAGTAACGTAAGATGCTTCTTGACTCGTCAAATAAAGCAGGGCCGCCTTGAGATCACTCGGACGACCCAGACGCCCCAATGGGCAATGCGCTTTCAGCCATGCCGGCACCGCCGTAGTATTGCGTGAAGCGGCGTCATTAATATCCGTGTGAATCCAACCCGGAGCAATGGCGTTTACCGTAATACCATATGGCCCAAGTTCCAATGCCATGCCCTGCATGAGCAGATGCAGTCCGCCTTTGGTGGCGCAATAATGCGTTTGCGTGGCGTTGGACCGAAATGCGCCAACGCTAGTGGTAAAAACAATTCGTCCGCCCCGACCCGCGGCGACCATGATTTTCGCCGCTTCCTGCGTTACCCGGAAGGCTCCATTAAAATTGACATCAACATGGCGGGACCAAATCTCATCAGTAAGGTCCAAAAACGGAGTGAACCGGCAAATTCCGGCATTGCTGATGACGATATCCAGACCACCGAGTTTTTCCGCCGCCTGCCGTACCAGTTTCCTGGCCAGTTCCGGTTTGGCTATATCAGCATCCATCTCATGGCACGGGGAAATTATTTTCAGCCGCGCACACTCCCGTCGAGCTTGATCACCGTCGCCATGATGATTGATAACAACGCTGCAGCCGCTATCAACCAGCGCCTCCGCATAAGCCAAACCGATTCCGCGTGATCCGCCGGTTATCAAGGCTCGCTTTCCAAAACAGGTGCTCATGGCATGATCTCCTTGGTGTTGACCTCCAGAGGTTCAAATGCGACGGCGATTTGCCGCGCAGTGGCGCATTTTCGGCAGCGGCAATCGTAAGGCATGATTTCTTTTGTTCCCAGTGTCCTTCCGGGGACGCAACCATGAACACGCCAGGGCCGCAATCGGTTCTCCACCCGGCATCATGACGATCATAAACAGCGTGGAACAGATGATTCTCCGGATATTCAGAACAACTGTGGCGAATAATTCGCCAGCCGCGGACGTAAAGATTTAACGACATCCGGCCCAGCCCCCTTTGATTTTGTCGAGGCCGTCCAGCAACGCAGAGTCGCCGTCGGCCGGCTCCGGATGGCGTGGTTCCCGGCCTCAATGCACACTGATATGAGCCAGGTCTCGCATGGCGGAGGCAAGCGGGTCGATGATCAGCAGCATGGGAAGAAGCCCCAGAGCGAGATTGAACAGCACCAGCGGCAGCAGAACGAGACGCTCCATGCGCGTGAGTTTTTGGAAATGAGAATATTCTGGTCGGGGACTGCCGAAAAATACCCGCTCAATGGTCCAGAGTAATGTGGCGATCATGAGAAATAGTCCAAGAATTAAGATGACGCCGAGCACCGCCTGCCAGTGAGCGAAGGACGAAAATCCGAGTGCGGAACTCTTACCGGGATGAAGACCGAATACGGATCGGATCACCAGAAATTCACCGGCAAACAGGCAGAACCCCGGTACGGCCATCGCCGCAATGAAGCCGGGCAACGACAGGACGAA
>JAJZNY010000258.1 GCA_021852245.1 Planctomycetota bacterium
CAACACGGGGGAGGCACGCCGGACGCACCAACCAATGATCGAATTCACGTTGCCGCCATTAAGCGACGAACAACCGTCTGCCATCAGGCAGACACACAGGCTCTCCACCTGTGAGTAAAAAATTGAGAAAAACCAGAAACCTTGCACACCTGCTAGAGACCTTGGTGATGCGGGTGTGCAATGCACATCACCGGTACGAAATTGACCCAGGTGGGAGGGGAAGCGGGATCAGAAGAATAATAGCAGATACGTCAGGATATATAAACGCTCGCTACCACTGCCACCGTCCTTACATGCTACACGCCGAGGCCGGCGGATGTCAAGCAAAATTTTCAATTTTTGTATTCGGCGGCATCGCGCGGGGCGAAGCGTTGCCTCATACCTCCGATCCCGTTGCCAAAATCCCAGTCTTTTTTCGAATGATTCGCTCCGGTTATACTTCCGGCGAGGTGAACGAACCATGTCTGAAACAGCAACCCATTCCATCGGCACCGATCCAAACTGCATTTTTTGCAAAATCGCAGCCGGAACCATCCCCTGCCACAAAATTTACGAGGATGACGACGTGCTGGCGTTTCTGGATATCGGGCCGATTGTGCGCGGGCATACGCTGGTGATTCCCAAACGCCATGCTGTGAATTATCTGGATTGCCCGCCGCAGGTCGCCACCCGTATCGCACAGGTGATGCCGCGCCTGTGTCGGGCGGTGGTGGCCGCAACCGGTGCCAAGGCATGCCATGTGCTGGTCAACAACGGGCCGGAGGCGATGCAGTCCGTCATGCACCTGCATCAGCATATCCTGCCGCGATTGGATGGTGACCATTTTCACCTCCCCTGGCCCGCGCAGAAACTCGACAGCGGCGAGGCGGCCGAAATTGCCGCAGCAGTTCGAGAGTGCCTCAAGGCGTAGCGGACGAAATTCACCCGGATCGTAAGCCCCCCGGGCAAGCCCGGGGCTATGGGGGGCTATCGGCGCGAAAGGCGGCCGGAGCGGCCCGAGTGGCTTTCAAACCCGAGCAGCGCACCGAGAAAGAACAATCCACGGAACACCAGCGGCGCCACGACGGCCGAATAAAGTGCCGAGCTCAGCGCAATAAAACCGAATGGCACACCGGTCGGAATCAGGGAGTGTTTGTCGGCCGTCCACAGAAGCAGGTTACTTAAGATCATCCGCGAGAAGAGAAACAGGGTGATACCCAAAAATACAATCACCATCTGGCTGATGAAATTATTCCGGAACACATGGGCGCGAATTTTGGTAATACCGATGGCGATTAAACCTAAAATCACCATCTCCAGCCCAAGCAGTGACGAACTGGTGAGGTCGTAAACCAGGCCGCAGAGCAGGGCCGCGAGCAGGGCTGATTCCCTCTCGGCGTAAAGGCTGTAGAAGATGGCCAGCAGTGGGATATATTCAATATGAAAATACCCCTGAACATTGAGTTGCAGCAGATGAGCGGACTGCAGAGCAGCGGCGATGTAGAGCAGGGCGAAAAAAGTGAGCCAACGCATAATGGAGAGTATGCCGCCTCTGAGCCAAAGTGCAAAGCGACTCTACCCGCCACCGCCACCGTACCCCGGCATGGGTCTCGCTGAGGTGACGGGCGGTTTGATGACTCTCGGGCATCATTTGCCGCGGCCGTTGACCGACGCATGCACTCTCATCGGAAGGCCCAGCAGGCGGATAAACCCTATGGCGTCTTTGCCGTCATATTCGGCGCCCATGGTGAAACTCGCCAGATCGCGGCTATAAAGCGATTTGGGCGATGTGACCGAAGCGACGGTCGCCCGACCTTTGAAAAGCTTGACTTTCACCTCGCCGGTAACACTTTGGGTGGCGGTCTGCATGAAGCTGTCGAGCGCGATACGTAATGGGTGGAACCATTGGCCGTAGTAAACCAGCTCGGCGTACTTCAGGGCAAGTTGCTGCTTGTAGTGCATCAATTCCCGCTCCAGACAAAGCGATTCCAGCGCCCGGATGGCGGTGATCAGAATCGTGCCGCCGGGGGTTTCATAGGCGCCGCGGCTCTTCATGCCGACAAGACGATTTTCCACCAGATCCACCTGACCCACGGCGTGGCGACCGCCCAGCTCGTTGAGCTTTTCGATGACTTTGTGCGGAGCCAGTTTGCGGCCATCGACGCTCACGGGCGTACCGGCTTCAAAACCGACGCGGACATAACCGGGCTTGGCGGGAGCTTTGCTCACGGGAACGCTCATAACCCAGAGATCATCGCGCGGCTCGTTGGCGGGGTCTTCCAGATCGGCGCCTTCATGGGAAATATGCCAGAGATTGCGATCGCGGGAATAAATTTTGCGTGTGGTTTGGGAAATGGGAACGCCCTTGAGCTTGGCGTACTCGATGGCGGCCTCGCGGCTGCGAAGCTCAAAGCGATCGTCCTTCCAAGGGGCGATGATTTTGAGCTCGGGGCCCAAGGCCATGTAGGTGAGTTCGAAGCGCACCTGATCATTTCCCTTGCCGGTGGCGCCATGGCCGACCGCATCGGCGCCGAATTGGTGGGCAACATCCACCTGATGCTTGGCAATCAGCGGGCGGGCGATGGAGGTGCCCAGCAGATAGGAATGCTCATACACGGCGCCGGCACGCAACATGGGAAAGCAGTAATCGCGGGCGAATTCTTCACGCAGATCGGCCACGATGCACCGATCAGCGCCGCTTTTGAGGGCCTTGGCCTTGATACCGGCGAGTTCATCCCCCTGGCCGAGTTCGGCCGCAAAGGCGATGAGCTTTACGCCGGCGTAATGATCCTTGAGCCAGGGGAGAATAACTGACGTATCAAGTCCGCCGGAATAGGCGAGGACAATTTTTTTTACCGATTCGTTTTTTTGTGATTCGCCCATGGGCGAGCCTCCTTCACCAAAAACGGATATGATGACGCGACAGGGCCGAGTTGGCAAATAGGTCCGACGCCTGAAAGCTGCACCGGAGCTGTACGCGTTGGTTCCGGCACGGGCCGGAGCAAACGCTCATGATGGAAACAAGTGTGACTCAACAGGAATCTGCCGCCGTTAAACGCTGGGCCACGATCATCGGCTGGACGCTGGTGGTGATCATCGCGACGGTCTGCGCCATTCAGGCCCGCAACCGGGAAATTAAAGATTTAATGCTGGCGCACCCGCTGGACATCAACGACTTCAACCGTTGGCTGC
>JAJZNY010000269.1 GCA_021852245.1 Planctomycetota bacterium
CAGCCGCCGTTATAATTTTCACTTGCGGGAACCGTATCTGATTTCCAATGCCCCCCTTCAATCATCATCTGACTGCCGATCGTCATTTCATCCACAATCAGATTTTTGAACGGAAGTGTGTAGATTCGCCAGCGGCGCAGTTGAAGCCGGGTTGCGGGTTCATATTTTTTCAACCATTCATCCAACTGAAGTCGCAGAGCTTTGAGTTCCGGTGGATTTTGGTCAATGATGTTGTGGAGTTCCTGCGGATCGGATTCGAGATCAAAAAATTTCTCCGCGCCCGTCCATAGGCTCCGGGTGAGTTTACTCTTCATACTGCGGACGGCACGCAGCGGCACTTCCACATCCTCTTCGCAGAATACATAATCCCGCACTTTTTCGCGATCGCCGGTGATAAGCGGCAGCAGGCTCTCACCGGAGGCGCCCGGAATCGCCGGCAGGCCCGCATACTCCAGCAGCGTGGGGGCAACATCAATATTGCATGCTAAAGATTCAACAACTTTCCCCTCCGGCACGCCCGGCCCCGCGAGAATCAGGGGAACGTGGATATCGGTGTCATAGCACGACCGGTGGTCGAACGTCTGAAAATCCTCCGGATGTGAGTAAATCAACTCACCATGATCGGAAAGGATCGCCACCAGGGTGTTGTCGGTCAGGCCGAGTTTGTCCAGGTGATCAAGAATTTTGCCCACATACCGGTCGACGAAGTGAATTTTGCCGTCGTAAAGCTGATAAAGACGCTCAATAGCCTGTTGGTCGCCGAGCATGGCAAGGCGCTTCAGCGGCGCATCTTTAATGTTATATCCGGTATCGTGAAGATGGATATACGGGCCTGAGGCGAAGATGTCATCCTCGGGCGGCGGATTATACGGAGAGTGCGGCTCGAGAAAGTGGACATACAGAAAGAACGGTTGTGCGGCGGGGTCCTGTCGCTTGTCAAGCCACGGCAATATCTTTTCTGTCATCAGCGGCGCGTAAAGATCGGTGTGTCCGGTGCGCTGGGTAATGTTCACATCATTGCGGCTCCCCTGAAACTGATAGTATTCATCAAAACCTCGGCCGGTGAGCTCGCGACCGGCGAGACCGTTCCCCACAAAAGCCGTGGTGTAGTACCCGTGGTAGGCGAAGTGCGGCGCCAGCATGGGTGTGTTGTTTGGAATTAAAGGCATGTCGGAGTGCCAGAAAAGGGTAACTCCGTGCTGTGAGGCGTACAGCGATGTATGCAGCGATGCAAAAGAGGGTGTTGTCCATGAGGCCACAGTGAAAAATTTTGAAAACCGAACGCCGCGCTCCGCCAGCCGGTCAATGTTGGGTGTGGTAAGGCGGGGCTGCCCGAAACAATGAATCTGATCGGCGCGAAGCTGATCCATGGCAATGATGACGACGTTCGGTTTTCGTTGCTGAGATTGCGTCGACTTGGCCGACGCGGATTGAGTCAGGGCGCTCGTGCCAGCCAGGCCGGCAGCTGTTCCGCCGACGAGTTTTACAAATTTACGACGTGTTACATCTGCCATGGTCATTATCTCCTATTGATTTCGATCAAAACAGCAGTCCAGCTTTGTACTCATTTTTTCTACGATGCGTCACCGAAAATTGTTCGCACATTGAGCACTCCTCTCGCCGAAGCCTAAAACCATGCTGAATCATTGTCAATCGAAAATAATGCCCATTCATTGCTCCATTAAATCGCTGAGTCGGGCCGGGCGATTGCAACCAGATGCCGCCTGGTGTCGCACTTCAGGCTGGGCAAGCGAGAAATACCGGGTGAGACCCGTTGATGGCGATTCCCCGCAAAATATCTGCGCAGCCTACCGAATCAAAATGGACCATGGATCGCCTAAAAGTTCCTCTCATTTTCGCGCCGTAGCGCCACCGGGGGGCCGAGCACCTCTGATAGTATCCACGCCGTCGTTGAGCCGCGATGGCTGCTGAGGATTCGTTGAATCTGCTGACTCATGGGAACGGTCCCGCCAACGGGCTTATCGGCAGGTCCCTTCCCGGAATCGCGCGAGGCGGAAACAGGTTCCTTCTTGGCCGCAGATTTAGCCTGGCCCGCTACCTGTGCCTCTTTAGCCCCGGGCAACGGTCGATCACGATTTGGCGGGACGCTTCCACGCCCAGGATTCACCGCCCCCCGCGGAATAGCGGCTCTCGCCCCCACTGAAGGGCGATTGACCGAATCCGGCGGTGATGCGGGAGAACGGTTGACGGCGGTGCGGCCGAGGCTGGGTTGACGAGGCGGCTGAGTTGTTCGAGAAACCGGATCTGGCCGGATTTGCGAAGTGGCGATTCGAGTTGGGTTCTGCGCGGGCGGTGAAACGGGGCGAGCGGCGGCAGGGCCGCTTCCAACTCGTGTCTGCATACGCCGCTGCTTCTCAATCTCCGCCAGTTGCGCAACGGTGATACGACCTTTTAATATGTCTTCCATCAGTTTTTGCTGATCAGACGGCGACGGCACCTTGGGAGGCGGCTGCGGTGATTCCGGCATGTTAATTCTCCCGCGTCAGAACAAGACGCCACTTACGCTGCTTATGCGCGATCAACTTGTCGAGGAGGCGGAACCGGATGTATCGCCACCGGCGATACTTTCCCGCATCTTGGTATCGGCTTGAATGTTCTTCATGCGGAAATAGTCCACAACTCCGAGATTACCGTTGCGAAACGCTTCGGCCATCGCAAGCGGAATCTGTGCCTCCGCCTCAATGAGCTTAGCACGATTGAATTGTGCCAAAGCCTTGTTTTCCTGTTCAAGGGCGACCGCAAGAGCACGGCGTTTTTCCGCTTCAGCCTGAGCAAGTTGTTTGGCGGCATCGGCACTGGCAATCTGAAGTTTGGCTCCAACATTATCACTCACGTCCATATCAGCAATATCGATGGAGAGAATTTGAAACGCTGTGCCCGCATCCAGCCCCTTTGACAGAACCATCTTACTGATCATGTCGGGCTGCTGGAGAACATGCTTGTATGAATCCGCCGACCCGATCGCCGCGACGATTCCCTCCCCCACACGGGCGACGATCGTCTCCTCGCCGGCACCACCCGTGAGCTGGTGGATGTTGGTTCGCACCGTCACCCGGGCCTTGACCCGCAGTTGGATACCGTCTTTCGCCACGCCGTCATGAGTCTGACGTCCGCTGTTGGCATTGGG
>JAJZNY010000125.1 GCA_021852245.1 Planctomycetota bacterium
AAGTCCATCAATCAAGCGCTGGCGCTGCCGGTCCGGCATGTTCATTGTCGTTCCTCACAGCGCGGAGCTGAAATGGATGCAGTCCGACGGCTCCATCTCCGACTGGCAGTTGCATTTTCGGAATTCCAAGCCGCACGTGGCACCCGGCCCGCATGACGCTCCAATCGTATGCTGGGGCAGGGATGGCCGTCTGGCACTGGTTGCGACGCACGGCGGTGTGGCTGTTCTGGTCTCACATCGGTCTGTCTTTGCCGTAGACATCAAAACCGGCCTGTTACTCTGGCAGCGACATCTCAGAAGTTTATTAATGCCGAAGTCGGTTCAGTCCGAGCACGGGTATTCGGATGTGAACCCGCCGATCCAGCCTTTTGTTCCCGCCTCACCCCAGACAAATTTTGTTTACATCAACGGCGTAATGCAGGCGGCGGCTCCTTCCGGCGTTAACATGGAGCCGTTGTTGCCGGTGATGGCCCGAATCGTTCGCTTTACCGGTCCGATCCAATTCAATTTTGTCCGCTGGACGCCATCCGGATTGCTCATCGGTGTCGGTACTCATCTCATACTGCTCGATCCGAAAACCGGAAAAGCAATCTGGCCCAGCCGCTTTTCCATTGAGCCCTATGGTAAGCTGACAGCTGCTCGGACAATTGGAACGTCTCTTATCCTTGCCTTTGGGCGTCAATATCATCGTCTGATTGCCGTTAATGCCTCTGACGGTCGTCTCGAGGCGGCTGTGTCACTCTCCGCTCCCGGCGGATACCGGAGGATGCTCACCGGTGCCGACGGCCTGATTTATCTTTTCGGCAGTCGCCGCACTTCCGCATTTAAATTAACCCCGACGGCATTGAGGCTGGTTTGGAGCCGTCGCGTGATCAATCCGATGCCGCGCCTCGCGGCACGAACGTTTTTAGGGGTTGTGGAACTTCAGCACCACGGAATCATCTGCTTCAATGCGGCAACCGGCACCACTCGATGGCGTATTCCGATGCTCGCCGGTGCTATGAGTGGAATCCCTGCCGAGGATATGGATTTGACAGCTTTCGGTGATACCGTCATTGCGCGCACGCCGTACAATTTATCCGCTTATTCAGCCGATTCGGGCGAGATTCGGTGGCGGGCGGAAATCATGACGCGGCAAACTCCGCCGCTGGTGCGCATGTACCTCGCCGATCCCGATATCGTCCTCCTGGCCTGTGGTCCAGCCGGTGTTGTGAGTCGGAGTGAAAAATTAATACTGATTGATCAGCGTGACCATCACGGCCGGCTTGATAACGGATCCATCGTTCTGAGCAAGCCGCTGGTGATTTCCTCGACCGACGGCAACGGGCCCGTTATCCAGTCATGGTACGTGTTGGACAACAGCATCATCTTCTCGCTTGAAGGACGGATATTCGCGTATCATGCCGGCAGGTAAATGACCGGCGGTAGCCAGCGCTTGATTGATGGACTTTTTCGATTCTAATCGAGCTTGGCGCCGCAGGCGAACGGCTCGTATGAAGGATTGTATATAATGAGTGCGGACATGACGATTTCCGATTACGGCAATGCGGTTCTGAAATCACCCACGTTTCGACAATTCAGAATTCTGCTCTCGGTGGCTGCATCGTGCGTAATCTTCTACACCATCGGCACGCGGGTGATGGTCATGCCCCAGATGGGGAGTGCCGTCACCATCGCCCTCGGCCCGTTGGGGTCCTGGGTTACACCGGCCGGCCTTGTCGCGGCATTGCTGCTGAGTATGGTGGTCTCCGCTTTAATTACCTTCCCCGATGGACCTCATACCGGTCTCTTTGGGGCAGCAGCCGGACTCTGTGCCCTGGCCGTGCGCATCGGCACGATTAAATTTCTCCTTTTAACTCAGTATCACCATCCCTCGGCGGCTTATCTCCCGTTGGTGGCGCAGAGTGCGTTTTTTCTGATCTGGGTGCTTCTGGCGGCCCTGGCCGCGCGGGTCATGCAGCCATGGTTCACCGGCGCCCGACCGTGGTCCCTGAGTGTCGGCGTGCCATGGCCGCTGCACCATGATGCCGATACAGCCGTTCCAGAAGGCTTTCCATCATCTGCAGATTGGCTGATACGCACGAACCGGGAGGGAAAGCCCGCCCGGCCGGCCCTCATCGACAGTGTGCTTGCACTACTGATGATCGTTCTGATCGCTTTGGTCATGGAGTTGATTACTCTACGTTCTCTGCAGCCTGGGCAGGCGATATTTGCACTGATCATCTCGTTTTACGTGGCGGCATTCGCAACTGGGCTGGTTTTCAAGCGGGCGGCGGACGTGATGTATCTCACGGCCCCTCCGATCACGGCCGCCATCAGTTATCTGGTCTCATGGCACATGAAAAGTCCTTATCCAGGCTACCCCGGCTTTACTCCGGCCAATGCATTGCCTGTTTATTACGCCTCCGCAGGTGTGGTGGGCGCCTTGATGGGATATTATTCCACCATGCGTGCGGTTCATCACAGTGCGCTTGAGCAGTCCCACGCTGTTCAGACCAAGGGAAATTGATGGAGTCGAGCGGCTTGCATGCCCAAACGTGAGCTATCCATCTCGCTTGCCGCCAAGTGCCAGCTCCTCTTCGGTTTCGCCGTCATCATCATTATCACCGGCGCCCTCATGGTTCCCTGGCTTCGGATGGAACAGCTTGCCAATCGGGAGCCGGTTTACGAGGCGGGGGTCCTCACGGATCTGGCGCTGCGGAACATTCACCGCGTTCCTTCAGCAGTGCTGCATCGGCCCGTTGGGCCCCAGATGCCCGTCATGCCTCACACCGGCCATATCACGCCGGCCCGCATCATTACCCTGGTCGGCAAGCACGCGACAAAGCCGAAGCTTGATCCCATCTCCGAGCGTGCGCTGCGGTATTTTCGCCGCCATCCGAACCGGCACCATTACGGTTATGTCCACCAGAATTCCCGCCATACGCCCATTTATTATCAAATCACGGGCATCTACGCCAGCCGCGACTGTCTGGAGTGTCATCAGGTGTGGCGGCGGTTGTTTCCGCCGAGTATGCCGGCCCTTCGGGCTGCCACGTTGCCGGCCGGGGCAGTCAAGCCGCTCACCCGGGCACTCGTCGGGCTGGTACGGGCTCAAGTCCCCGTTCGGCTGGATCAGGATCAACTGCTGCTCAACCGCGTG
>JAJZNY010000010.1 GCA_021852245.1 Planctomycetota bacterium
TGTGTTCAAAGCGTGCATCGTCGATATTGAGCAGATTCCGCAGGTAGGCACGGACAGGGGGCGTGAAATCGGAAAATGGGGAGCCGGCCTCCTTCCAGACCGCGGCGGAGCTGGTGAGAAATTCAGGTTTGACGCCGATTTTTTTCAGCAGGCCGGTCAACTGAAAACCGGGGAGCATGACCCCGATGCTTCCTGTGATGGTGGTCGGCTCGGCGAAGATACGCTCCCCGGCCATGGAAACATAATAGCCACCGCTGGCCGCCATGGCCCCCATGCTGATGACTACGGGATATCCGGCGGCACGCAGTTTCATCAGATTGTGGTAAATCTCATCGGCGTCGGTAACCGCCCCACCGGGAGAATCCACCCGGACGACCACCCCGCGAATATGGCTGTTTTTATTGATAGCACGAATGTCGTTCACCACTTCATTGACCGTGGCGCCGTCGATGAGGCCCGTGACCGGAATAATGGCAATCATATCCTGAGAGCCGTGATGCACGACGACGCATCGGACATTCGACGAACCATTGAGGGCGGCCATGAGGGTCTTGAGGCCGGTGATCCCGGCGATCAGAAGCCCGTTGATGGCGATTGACGCCAGAAGCAACAGCAGCAGAAGAACCGTCCATAATCGCCGCAGCCGCGGAGCCGGACGCAGATTGTCATCATTTCGAGCCATGCATAACTCCCAATTCTAAAGCGGTATATCGGCATTTCACTACGGCGTAACGCGGCATTTTCCCTGCGGCAGGTGCAGAGGGCCGGTCGGTTTCTGCTGCGGATTTCTATTGATGTGCAGCGAGGAACTCCAGACCGTTTGCAAGCTCACGCCATGGATCGCCTGTGGGAAATTCCTCCTGTTCCAAAATCCAATATTTTGTATTGAGGCCGGAAAGCCGCTGAAAAATCTCAGTCCACGGCAACTCGCCGGAACCAAGTTCCACCATTCGCCGGTCACGCCCGTCCTTGAAATGGATTGCCCTGATACGATCGCCACAGCGAGCCATCCAATCGAGCACGTTCTGCCCCGCAAATTCCACCCAAAAGGTATCCATTTCCCAAAATACCAGCGCCGCATCTGTTGTATCAAGCAGGACCTGCATCGGCAACTCAGGGGCAACGGGCGCAAATTCAAAGTCGTGATTGTGATATCCGAAGGCAATGCCGCTCAGTTGCAATTCGGACCCGAATTTATTCAACTGACGGCCAAAACTTCGCCAAAAGCCATCTGCAGCCCGCATCTCCGGGGCAATCCATGGAAGCACAACATCGCGCACGGACAGGGTGCGGCAGGCATCGATCACTTTCGGCAATGACCGTGAGAGCACATCGAAATTGACATGCATGGCCATCGGGCGGATACCCGAATCGGTGAACATCCGCTGCATGTCCGCAACCGGCGGCTGACCATCAAACCAGAACAATTCGGCGTTGCGTACTCCGGCGTCGTGGAGCCGCCCCAGCGTACCGGCGTAATCCGCTCGCAGATGCTCGTGCACGCTGTAGAGTTGAATCAAAATATCCGGGTGACGATTTTTCAACTGAGAATACTCCGTATCCGCCGCCTATACTTTTCCCTGTCGACGCAATTGACTTTTTCGATGATCCTCGCGTCGCTTTTCCAGAAGATCGACGAGAGTTTGTGGTATGCGCCCCCCCGCCTGATCCGCAGTATCCTGCGGCGGCGAGTCATGTTTCATATCCTGTTCCTCATGACGCCGCAAAAAGGCTATCGATTCCAGTAAACATTGCCGTGGAGCGGGAATGTTTTCCGCCTCGCGCTGAAGTACGATGGCGGTCTGAATGATTTTTTCATCCTGCGCAAGGGCGACAAATTCTGCCAGGGTGCAGGCGTTTAATTGCGCTGCTCCATCCAGATATTCCATTAATGCAGCCGCCACCGAACGGAATGGATCGGTGGTGAATAAATCGAGCGACCAATCATCGATAATATCGGTGTAGAGCGCCGGGGTGGTCAGCAGGATACCTAACACCCACTGCTGGGCTTTGTCGGCGGCGGTGGCGACGGGTCGCATTTTGGAAGATGTTGCATGGGTGAGGGGAGGCGACGAAGTTGAAACCGATGATGTGCTCTGGTGTTGAATGTCATTGATGGCGGCATGAACCTCGTCGAGCGACATACCCACCAGGTAGGCCACATCCTTTTCAAGGAGCGTGCGCCGGAGGGTGTCCATCTGTGGGTTAGCGGTGGCCAAAGCCAGAATCCGCATCATCTCCTCGGCGGCCTTGGATTTGTGGGCGCGACCTGCCGAGGCCTGAAAGTCCCGGGTTAATTGAGACCATTTGTATTGGAGTGCATCGGTGGCCTTGCTCAGAAGTTCCTTAAATGCATCACCCCCCTGTTCGATACAAAAATCGCAGGGATCTTTGGCACCCGGTACGTGCATGACGCAGACATCCAACGGATAGGCGAGCAGAAGCTGAATGGCACGATCAGCGGCTCGCCGCCCGGCTTCATCGGTATCGAATACCAGGATCAGGCGTTTGGCGATCCGCTCAAGCATCATCGCGTGATGTTCGGTGAAGGCGGTTCCGAGTGCGGCGACAACATTCGCCACACCCGCCTGGTGGGCTCCGATCACATCCATGTATCCTTCAACGAGAACGGCTTCGCCAGATTCGATAATCGCACTGCGGGCTTCATTGAGTCCGTAGAGCATGTCGCGCTTGTTGAAGATGAGGGACTCGGGTGAATTGAGATATTTCGGCCCCCCCTGCTCATCCACCTTATCGGACGGTAATATCCGCCCCCCGAAGGCGATAACGCGTTCGCCGGAATCGACTATGGGGAAGATCACCCGGTCGCGGAACACATCAAACGGCGATCCATCCGTGCGTTTTTTAAGTAATCCGGCATCGACCAGATGTTCAAGGTTAATACGATCACGACCGGCGGCCTGCGCAAGCGCGGTCCAGCTGTCGGGGCAATAGCCTAATCCGAAGGTGTCGATCGTTGCTGCGGTTAGACCTCTCTGCCGAAGGTACGCGCGAGCCGATCCGCCCAGATCGCCGCTGAGCCACTGCCGAAACTGCCGTGCGGCCCATGCAGATGCAGCGAGCAGATTTTCCCTCGCCTCGCGGGTCTGCGGGTTGGGCACA
>JAJZNY010000304.1 GCA_021852245.1 Planctomycetota bacterium
GGGCGGCCGCAATGCATTCCTGTTCAGTGAATCGATTCTCCCGGGCCTGCATGATATGTTCCAATTCATCGGCGCTGAGAAAATTTCCTCCGCAACCGGGACACACCTCCACATGTACGCCTTCGTAATCAATCCCGGTGAGTGTCTGATTGCATTTCGGACATTGCATATGTTTTCCCCGTATCAATTGGCCGACAAATCGGTAATGACAAACGGAAGATAAGGGGGACATCTGCACTCGGTCAAGCCATTGGGTGGTGAATTGGCCCCTGCCTGCCGGTTGGATATGCATCGAACCGCCGAAAAGCCCCTGCCATGTCCCCCGGAAGTGCGCCCGAATCATCCTTTTCCGGGCGATGAAAACATTCTTCCAATCAGAATGTGAAATATGTGGTTCACACCCATTCCGGGCGTCCGCATAATATCCCGGCACTTGTCGCCATCCGCCGCCGCGCTTATCTTTCAGTTTTAGGTTTTTTGGGAGCTTTTGCCTCATGGCGGCCTACAACCCAGCTTCAATCGAGCCGAAATGGCAGAAATTCTGGCTGGAACACAACACGTTCGCAACCGAATCGATCAGCACCAAACCGAAGTACTATGTCCTCGACATGTTCCCCTATCCCTCTGGCGAAGGACTCCACGTCGGCCACCCGGAAGGGTACACCGCCACCGACATCGTGGCACGTTACAAGCGGGCCCGCGGATTTAACGTCATGCATCCCATGGGGTGGGATGCCTTCGGACTTCCCGCCGAACAGTACGCCATTAAAACCGATACCCACCCGAGCGTCGTCACGCGGAAAAATATCCAGCGATTCCGATCGCAATTGCAGGCCATCGGCTTTTCGTACGACTGGCAGCGGCAGGTGGATACCACCGATCCGGGCTACTACCGCTGGACTCAATGGATTTTTACGCTTCTCCACGATACCTGGTTCGATGATCGGCAGAACCGCGGCCGGCCCATCAGCGAGTTGATTGAAGAATTCAGCAGCGGACGCCGGGAACCCCCCGGTGGCGTGCCGTGGAAGGCGCTTTCGGACGTCGACAGGCGGCGTATATTGGAAAAATATCGGCTGGCATATCAACTCGAGGCCCCGGTCAACTGGTGCCCCGCCTTGGGTACTGTTCTGGCCAATGAAGAAGTCATCGACGGCAAAAGCGAAGTTGGCGGTTTTCCGGTGGAGCGGCGCCCCATGCGCCAATGGATGCTCCGCATCACGGCCTACGCCCGCCGATTGCTTGACGGGCTTGCCGCGCTGGAATGGTCGGAATCATTAAAACTGATGCAGCGCAACTGGATCGGCGAATCGCAGGGCGCCCGCGTCCGATTTGCAGTTGCCGGTGCGCACCTGGAAGTCTTCACCACCCGCCCCGACACGCTTTTCGGTGTAACGTATATGGTCTTGGCACCGGAACATCCGCTGGTGAATCTCTCCGAGCCCGAGGTCAAAATTCCTGCCGCGTGGCCCGCAGGCACTCCGGAAACATGGCGCGGTCAAAAGCCCGCCCCGACACCCCGTGCCGCCATCGAGGCTTATCAGCTCGCCACGGCGGCGCGATCGGAACGCCAGCGCCAGGAAGACACACGAAAGACCGGCGTGTTCACAGGCCTCTATGCCGTCAACCCCGTCAATGGTGATTCCATTCCCGTTTTTATCTCCGACTATGTATTGGCGGGGTATGGAACTGGAGCCATCATGGCGGTCCCGGCTCATGATGAAAGGGATTTTGAATTTGCGCAGTTGTTCAGCCTCCCCATCCGCCCGGTTGTCCGTCCGGCCGATGGGGCCGAGCCAAAATTGCCGCTCACCGAACCGGGTATCGCGTTTAATTCGCCGTGGATTGATGGTTTGGCGACAGATGAAGCCAAAAATAAAATCTGCGAGATATTGGAATCCAAAGGGATCGGCTCCCGGGAAGTGACCTATCGCATCCGCGATTGGCTGTTTTCACGCCAGCGTTACTGGGGCGAGCCCTTCCCGATTGTGCACCTTCCCGATGGTACCACGGTCGCGCTTGCCGATGATGAACTCCCGCTTCGCCTGCCGGAAATGAGTGATTTCAAGCCGACTCAGACCATGGAGCCTCCGCTTTCCAAGGCGGGGGCGTGGTGCAACGTGCATGTGCAACTCATCGGCCCCGCCGAAAATCCCCGCGCCCGCGTTGTCCCGGCGGGGACTGCCGGAGCGATAGCGGCACGGCGTGAACTTAATACCATGCCGCAGTGGGCCGGCTCCTGCTGGTACTACCTGCGATACCTGGATCCGCATAATACCCATGCATTGTGTGACCCGGCAGTGGAAAAATATTGGATGTCATCACCGCCGGGTGTGGATATGTATGTCGGCGGGGCGGAGCATGCCGTCCTGCATCTCCTCTACGCCCGGTTCTGGCATCAGGTGCTTTATGATCGCGGCCTGGTTTCATCGTCCGAGCCGTTCCGAAAGCTCATCAATCAGGGGCTGATCCTCGGCGAAGCGGAATACACATTATTTCGTGACGGCACTGGAAAGCCGGTAAGTATTGATGATGTTGATCCACAATGGACCAGCCGGCCGGGTCCGGACGGCAAGGTGCAGTTTGTATCCACACGTCGATCGGACGGCGCTGAAGTGTATGCGTCGCCCGTCGAACCGGATCAGGTCGAGCGGCGGGGAGATGTGGCGGTCCTCAAAGCCGAACCGGAAATTCGAATAGATGCCCGATCATTCAAGATGAGCAAATCGCGCGGAAATGTCGTTAACCCGGACGACGTGATCCGTGATTACGGCGCAGATAGCCTGCGATTATTTGAAATGTTCATGGGTCCGCTGGAGCAGGTAAAGCCTTGGAGCATGGCCGGGGTGGAGGGCGTTTACCGATTTCTCGGGCGGGTATGGCGACATCTGGCCGGAGCCGCCGATTTTCCCTCACGCATCGTGGAAGATCGCGGCGGCCGATATTACCTCCGCGGCCAGCCGCTCAATGACGAGCAGTCCCGCATGGCCGTGGCGGAGAGGGAATCACTGCTCCGTCCGCTCCATCGCACCGTCCGTAAAGTCACGCAGGATATTGAACGGCTTTCATTCAATACCGCCATCAGTGCCATGATGGAATTTAATAATCTTCTCGGCAAGCCGGAGACGCTCGATCGCGATCAGATGCTGATATTTGTGCGTCTGCTTGAGCCGTTCGCCCCGCATATGGCGGAGGAACTGCATCAGATTCTCACCGGTTCGGAACGGAGTCTGACCGAGCTGCCCTGGCCGGAATATGATGAATCGCTCTGTGCCGACGATACGGTCGACCTGCCGGTTCAGATCAACGGCAAACTGGCGGGGCGCGTTATGATTGACGCGGGGTGGGCGGACGGCGAGGTGCTGGCTCGGGTGCTCGCGGATGAGCGGATTCAATCGCGTCTGGCGGGGCGGCCGATGAAAAAGCACATATACGTCAAAGGTCGGATGCTCAATCTTGTCGTCCAGGGATGACGGCGCGCGGCGGTTTGCGGGCCGGAGGCCATCGTAATGGAAAAATATTACACCAGCGTCATCAGCGGCGAGGCGGTCGGATGTGTTCCGGCTGTGGCCCGTGGCGCTCTACTTGCCGCCTCACTGGGCTATGGCCTCGCCATGGCGGTGCGAAACCAGGCGTATAACCGCGGCCTGCTGAAAATTCATCGCCTTGGGGTGCCTGTGATCTCAGTCGGAAATCTCACCACCGGCGGCACCGGCAAAACGCCGGTGGTCATCATGATCGCCCGCCAGCTTCGATCCATGGGGGCCCGACCCGCAGTCCTCACGCGCGGCTACAAGGCCCTTCCCGGTGGGGAATCCGATGAAGTGCTGGTGCTTCGCCATGAATGTCCCGATGTGCCGGTCGTCGTGGATGCCGACCGCGTGCGAGGCGGCAAGGCCGCCATCGAGCGGCATGGTGCCGATGTGCTCGTCATGGATGATGGATTTCAGCATCGGCGACTTTCGCGCACCATGAATCTTGCGGTGGTGGATGCCACCCGGCCGTTCGGCATCCCCGGACTGCTTCCGCGCGGTACATGGCGGGAGCCCCCCGAAAGTCTGGCGCGGGCAACTCATGTCATGTTGACCCGCTGCGAACAGATACCCCAGGATCTGGCCGATATTGCGGCCCAGTTGCTGTCTCAATATGTCGGCCCACGCTATATTCTCCAACAGAGGCTGCGCGTCACGGGTGTCTTTGATGCTCACGGTGCGCGATGGGATCTCTGCGGTCGCCGGGTGCTGGCGTTTGCAGGAATCGGAAACCCCGAAAATTTTCTCAGCACCCTCGAGCTTGCGGGCGCCAGACCCGTCGCCGGGTGCTGGTTTGGCGATCATCACCCCTACGATTTCAAGCGCGATTTTGCCGCCTTGGAGGATACCACCCGCCGCCGCGGGATCGATATCTGGGTGACGACACTCAAGGATTTCGTCAAATTAAAGGGATATCAGGCCCCGGTGCCGCTGGCTTATTTGGGGATCGAAAGTTATGTTGCCGGTGCCCAGGCGCAGGTGTGGCGTGACATGTTGCGATCCGCCGCAGGTTTGATGACGGAAACTGCACCACGGCAGGAACCGGTATCGGGAGCCAAAACGGATGCTTAATTCTCTTCTCGCCGCCGAACTCCTCCGGGAAGTCGAGCAATTTGGATCACCGGAAATATTGGTGGTCGGCGATCTCATTTTGGATAAATACATCTTTGGTGATGCCGAACGCCTCTCGCCCGAGGCGCCGGTGGCCGTGGTTCGGCGTCGTGATGAAAAAACGCAGGTGGGGGGTGCGGCCAACGTGGCCGTGTTTCTCGCGGCTCTTGGCGCCCGGCCGATCCTTGCCGGAATCTGCGGTCAGGATGACCAGTATCGCCAGCTGTGTGAACTCTGCCGCAGTGCCAGCGTAGACACCAGCGCGATTATCCCGCTGCCCGACCGTCCCACCTCCTGCAAGACGCGCATCATCGGCCTCGCCCAGCATCGCCACCAGCAGCAGATGCTCCGGCTTGATGACGAAGTGACCGACCCGGTCAGCGATGCGACGGTCCGCCAGTTCCAAACCGTGCTTTCCCCGCTCATCGCCCGCACCGCGCTGATCTGTATTGAAGATTACAACAAAGGGCTGCTGGATCACCGGCTCTGTCAATTCATCATTGCCGAAGCCCGCCGGATGGGCAGACCGGTGCTCGTTGACCCCGCGTTAATAAAAGATTATTCCCGATACGCGGGTGCCCATGCCGTCACCCCCAATCGGACGGAAGCCGAACTCTCCGGCGGCATCAAAATGGATTCCATTGAAGAGGAAGCCCCGAAACTGGCGACTAAATTGATTGAAATGCATCAATTCGACCGCTGCATTCTCACGCTGGACCGGCATGGCATGTATATGCAGGCGAAAAATAATCGTGGTTCCTACCACCCCACGCGCCCACGTCAGGTTTATGATGTCACTGGCGCCGGCGATATGGTGCTGGCCATGCTGGCCATGGCTGTCGCCAACGGTGTTTCATGGGAACATGCCGTCGATCTGGGCAACGTGGCGGGGGGGCTGGAAGTTGAACGCTTCGGCTGCGTCCCCATCAGCCGGGAGGAAATCGGTACGGAACTCCGAATGATGATGGGGCCGGACCACATGAAAAATCTCCCGCTGGAAAAACTGCTCGCCGTATTAGCCGCCGAGCGCCGCAACGGAAAAAAGATTGTCTTTACCAACGGCGTATTCGATATTCTCCACGCGGGGCATGTCAGCTATCTGAACTTTGCCCGTCGGCAGGGGGATATCCTGATAGTGGGCGTTAACAGCGACGCCTCCGTGCGCGGGCTCAAAGGACCCAATCGGCCCATCAACGCGTTGGATGATCGGATGGCCGTACTTGCAGGCCTTGAGGCGGTAAGCTACGTGGTAAGCTTCAATGATCTGACGCCCGAGTCGCTGATTCAGGCCGTGACGCCGGATATTCTCGTCAAGGGTGCCGACTATGCCGACAAGCCCGTAGTGGGGCGGCAATGGGTGGAAATGCACGGTGGCCGGGTGGTGCTGGCACCGTTTCTGGCCGGAAGAAGCAGTTCGGCTACCATAGAGCGGGCCGCTGCGTCAGCCGAATCATGATTTTGAGGATTTTGCCATGGCGGATAAGGCCGTTTTTCTGGATCGCGATAACACCATCATCGCCAATGATGGGTACCTCGGTGACCCCACCAAAGTGCGTCTGCTGCCTGGAGCGGCGGCGGCTATTGCCTCCATGCGGCGGCTGGGATATCGCATCATCGTGGTCAGTAATCAGAGCGGTGTCGCCAAAGGGCTTTTTGATGAGGCGGCTGTCGAGGCGGTTAACCAGGAAATGATCCGTCAACTCCGCGAACAGGCGGGTGCGCACGTTGATGCCAGCTATTACTGCCCCTACCATCCCGACGCGGTTGTTCCCGAATATAAAGTCGATCATCAATGGCGCAAACCGAAACCCGGCATGCTCAAGGCTGCGGCGGCGGATTTTGACCTCGATTTAACACGTTGCTGGATGGTCGGTGACATGCAGCGGGATATTGCCGCCGGATCGGCTGTGAACTGCCGTACCATTCTGATCGGTGATCCGGATCATCCACCCCAACCGGCCCCGGATGAAACAATGGTCACGCCGCACTTCATCGTGCGCTCGCTGGCCGATGCAGCACGTATCATTGTCCGCGAGCAGAATAACCTCCAAACGCATGCCGCCGCACTTCCTGCGGTCGAAACCGGCTCTGTCTTGACGAATTCGCCGACTCCGGACCCTGCGGCCGCGGAAACTCCCGTTGGTGTGATGTCCGCTCAGACGGTTGACGCCATGGCCGATGCTCTGGCCGAGCGTCTGCGTAAGCAGATCAGCGAAGCGATCATTGCGCCGGATCTTAAATCATCGGTCGATACCCTTGCGCAGCAGATGCAAAATGCACATCGGCAGCATCAGATGCCGGAGTTTTCCATGTCGCTGATGTTGGCGGTTTTACTTCAGGGAATCGTATTTCTGCTTCTTGGGCTCGCCATTTGGGATGCGATTTCATATTTCAATATTGTCGCCACGAAAGACCAATACTGGTGGTTGGGCAGAATTTATACGATGCTCTGGGCGATTCTCTGGCTCGCAATGGGGGCCCTGTTTCAGGCGGCCGTCGCCGCGCTTTATCTGAGGCACCGTGCAAAGCAATAGCATGACATTTCGCCCCATCATCGGCATTGCGTGTGATCTGGAAAATAATTCCAGCTATTACAAATTGCCCATCACCTATCGCCTTGCCGTTGAAAAGGCCGGTGGCTTACCTGTGCTATTGCCCGCGACAGATCACCCGGAAGTCCGCAGCGGCTACCTGAATTTAATCCATGCCCTGCTGCTGCCCGGTGGCGATGATCTGGACCCGCAGCTTTATCATCAGGAGCCGCATACGCGCACCCGGGAAAGTGATCGCCTGCGGCAGAAATTTGATCTGGCCATGCTCGCCGCATGCGAAAAGATCGCCATGCCCGTATTGGCCGTCTGCATGGGGTGTCAGACGCTTAATGTGCTCCGTGGCGGCGATCTGATTCAGTACATTCCCGAATATCCCCGGCCCCACCCGCTTCTGCATGCCGCCGATCCAGCCATATCCGGCGACCGAAACGCCTGGCATCAGGTGGAAATGGAGCCTGCAGGGAAACTCGCCGCCATTTGCGGGCTCTCCCGCATGGAAGTCAATTCGCGGCATCGTCAGGGCATCGGGCGATTGGGGAAAAATCTTCGGCTCGCGGCATGGTCAGCAGATGGTATCATTGAAGCGATTGAGGATGTCGCGCTCCCGTTCTGTATCGGCGTGCAGTGGCATCCGGAGAATTTGACGGGGCCGGCGGGTGATCGGCTCTTCGAAGCATTGGTGCGGGCTGCCGCCGATTATGCCGGATCGCGCCGGGCCGAAAATCTGGAATCACCTGTATAACATACGCATGGAGGAATCCCTTGGCTTTTGATTTTAAGTCCGTTTTTGATCAGGCTCTGCCGTATGATCGCTTCCTGACTACCTACGCCAATGCAGACGAAAAAAAGCGATGGGCGGATTTCGCCGCTCAGGTTCAGCTCTCCGATGAGCAGAAGACACTTCTTGCCGGGTTCCGCAGAAAAGTGCCGGTCATTTGTCTCGCCGGTGTCTGGTGTGGCGATTGCGTCAACGCATGTCCGATTTTTCAGGTCATCGCGCAGGCAACCTCCACGATCGATCTGCGGTTTGTCCACCGCGACCGCAATTTCCTCCCGCAGGCTCAGGACATGGGAACCCGCCTGGCCAATGAGCTTTCCATCTGCGGCGGCCCGCGCGTGCCGGTGCTGGTGTTCCTCTCTGAAGATTTCCATGAGTGTGAGCGATTCGGTGAACGCACCTTGGCGACGTATCGGCGCAAAATGGCCTCTCGCCAGGGCGCCAGTTGCAGCACGGGGCTGCAAGCGGCACCGACCGATGCTATCCGTGCCGATACGGCCGAATGGCTGATGCACTTTGAACGCATTGAACTCATGCTGCAACTCAGCCCGCGGTTGATGAAGCTTCACGGAGAGGCGTGAACCTGATGAGCAAGTTATCCTGTAAATCCGGAATTCCTGTCCGCAGGATCATCACGGCAGCCCGCCGCGGAGGGCTTTTAGTTCTGCTGTGCGGCTGCGGCCTGCTGGCGGGATGCAGATCCGATATTACTCCGCTGCACTCCGCCGCCATCGGGCCTCCCTGGGCCAATAAATACAACGCCGCACCCAAAATTAAATCCATGCCGCTGGTGAAAACCCAGGCCGCAAAAATATCGGCTTTCTCGCCTCACTGGTTTCTCAACGCCAAAAATGCTACCGTGGTGACCATCAATGATGAAACGTACGACCATGTCTGGCATCAGGCGATACGCACGCTGATTCATATGGGATATCGCATCGACTGGCGTGATTACAACCTGGGAGTGATCACCACCTATCCGCGGACCGGGCCCGAGATACTCCAATTTTGGCGCCCCGACGCCACCAGTCTCCATTCCCTCGTCGAGGGAACCATCAACACCTTCCGGCGGCTGGTGCGAATTGCCATCGCGCCGGTGCACCATAAGCCGGGCAATTACCGGATATCCATTGAAGTGCTCGTCGAACAGAGAGAAAATCCGCAGGGAGGCGTAACCGGAGTGGCTTTTCTGGGGTCATCCTCCTTCGGCGCCAATCCACAGCCGTTTGTCTCGCAGTTTGCATCGCCCACCACGCCGGGGCGATTTTGGATGCGCGTGGGACGCGACACCGCATTGGAGAAAAAAATCTCCGGGCGCTTACTCCGCAAGCTCTGATCGCGTCCTGCTGACGGCCCGTTGTTGTGAGCCGGAATTTACTCCGCGAGGACGTCCCGCGTCGTGGTCCATTTAACGCCGATGATTCGCCGTGCCGCGCCGGCCCGCCTTTGCGCCGGGACTGAATTCGGATAAATTATTGCCCCGAAGGATGGTTGTGTATGAATGAAGACGTTCAGCAGGAATTGCTCGCCTCCCTCGGAAACACCACCCAGGAAACCGAGTTTTTCACCCTGATCCCCCCCGGCTATGTAAAAGGACGCACCAAATACGTCGTCGTGCTCGGCACGGTCATGAGCGGCTTGGGCAAAGGAATTTTTTCCTCCAGTCTGGCCAAAATTCTCAAGGATAAAGGCCTTCGCGTTGCCCCCATCAAAATGGAGGGGTATCTCAATATCGATTCGGGAACGCTCAATCCCTATCGCCACGGTGAAGTATTCGTGCTCGATGACGGCATGGAAACCGATATGGACCTCGGCACCTATGAACGCATGCTGGACGAAAATCTGAGCCGTGGAAATTTCACCACCAGTGGCCAAATCTTTACCCGCATCCTGGAAAGGGAACGCCACGGCCAATATCTCGGACGCGATGTCCAGATGATTCCGCACGTCACCGGCGAGGTGAAACGCACGCTCCGCCAGTTGGCGGTGGATTCCAAGGCCGATATTGTCTTCATCGAAGTCGGCGGGACGGTGGGAGATTACGAAAATGGCTACTTCATCGAGGCGATTCGCGAACTGGCGTATGAAGAGGGGGAAGAAGCCGTCGGCGTTGTGGCGCTGACCTATATCATGGAGCCGCAGTCCCTCGGCGAACAGAAATCCAAGGCCGCACAACTCGGGCTGCGTCAGGTGATGCAGGCCGGTCTCCAGCCGCACATCATCGCCTGTCGCTGTCCCAGCCCCGTCAGCGACAAAGTGCGTGAAAAGATATCCATGTTCAGCAATGTTCCCCTTCGCCGTGTGTTTTCCATGCACGACGTGCCGAGCATTTATCTCGTCCCCGAGATGCTCCGCGAGGCGGGGATGGATCGCGAGGTCCTTACGCTGCTGAATCTCCACGACCGCGTCAACCAACGCTCGGAGGACCGGGCCCGGCGCACGTGGCAATCGTTTATCGATAAACTTCAGCAGCCTAAAGAAAAAAATATTACTATTGCCATTGCCGGCAAATACACCTCCCTTCGCGATGCCTACGCCAGCATTGACAAAGCCCTCGAACATTGCAGCGTCCATACCCGCTGCAATATCAATCTGCGCTGGCTCGATACCACCGAAATCGATGTCCGCAATGTGGTGGACCATCTCCGCGGTTGCCATGGAATCATCGTGCCCGGCGGATTTGGCGTGCGCGGGGCTGAGGGAAAAATTCAGTGCGTTCGATACGCCCGCGAGAATCATGTGCCGTATCTGGGCATCTGCCTCGGCTTTCAGATGGCGGTGGTTGAATTTGCCCGCCATGTGTGTGGTCTGGCGGACGCCAACACCACCGAATTTGCCCCGAATTGCAAAGATCCCGTCATCGATGTGCTGCCGGAGCAGAAAAAAATCGAGGGTCTCGGCGGCAATATGCGTCTCGGCGGCAAGGATGTTGTCCTCAAGCCCGATACGCTCATCTGCCGGTTGTATGGAGATCACCCGACGGTCCGTTTGCGATTTCGCCACCGATACGAGGTCGAACCGCGGTATATCCCTGTGTTGGAACAGCATGGGCTTATTTTCAGCGGTCATGCGCCGAACCAGCCGATCATGCAAATGCTTGAACTTCCACCATCGGTTCACCCCTATTTTGTGGGAACTCAGGCGCACCCATGCCTGACAAGCCGGCCGCTGAGCCCTGATCCGCTCTTTCTTGGTTTAGTCGAGGCCGCAATTCAGCGCGCCTACCCGCAGCAGGTATTTTCTGATATGAACCCCGATACCAGTGGCGTAACACACGACAATACAAAGGGTTCCATTCATCGACCGTTAGTTGCCAATTAGACTTCCCATCACATTGGGTCACCGTATTCCAACTGACAGGGCCTTCCTGATCCGCCCATCTCTTCGTGATGGCAAACCTGCCGGGCGAATCAAAAGTCATTCGTCGGCATCATGTGCAGAAAGCTCTATCGACCGCACGCGTTGAGGCTCCCGCAGGAGAGAAGAAAAAAACTTAAATTTTTCCCTTGACAAGAGGAAGTTATGGGATTACACTCTCCACAGTCTCGAAAAGGGTCGAGATTGAGCAAGTCTTAGGTCGTGTCCACGTGTTTCGGACTGCAGTTTTTTTACTGTGCCGAAATCTTTTTGAGGGCACGACAAAAGAAGTTACAAAAAATTTATGCGACTTTGACCTGATACGGTTTTGGGTTTAATCGCGTTGTGTCAACGGTTATTGACTGTTTTTGGGAGGTCATCATGAAAAAAGCGTTGTTTGCAGCGGTGGGAACTTTTGCTCTGGCAGCCGTCCCGGCTACCTACGCCAGTATTCAGTTGACTGGAACGGTCACGGTTGGCAACCAAACACAAACCCTGACTTTCAGCTCGATAGGCTCTGGTTCATATGATGCGAACCCGGGCAGTGTGGGTGGTGTAAGCTGGGGGCCGATCGTCGCTCAGACGACCGGCAACGCATTAAGCACTGGTTTTTTTGATATTGCCAATCAGAATACTACCGGCGTAACGGCGATGTTTTCCATTACTGAAAGCGGTCTCTCGACCACATCGTCATTTCTTTCCATGCAGCCGACAGGGTCAATTTCTGTTACGGGTGCGACCAGTTCCGATACCGTTGATTTTAATTCCCTGGTGAAGAATTCCGGAGGCTCTTCGATCGGCTCGGAAAATTCTACTCCTCTGGCGTTGAATACGACGAATCCTTATACGCCATCATCTTCAGTCGCCTATGACGCCAATGGAATCAATCTCACACAGCCCAGTTCGACAGTGAGCGTGTCCAATACCTGGACGCTCAACCTCGGTGGGGGTGTTGTGGCGAACATGGGTGGGATGGTCACCAATCTGCAAACCACATCCATTATCACACCCGAGCCGGCATCCCTCGCTCTACTGGGGCTTGGGGCAGCGGCCACAGTTTTGGGTTTGCGCCGTCGCAGCAGTCTCGGAAAATGATTTATCGCATGGCTAACGCCGACAAAATCTCGGTAAGATTTGACATTCGATAAATGATGAGTTAATATAGATTTGGTGAGGGAAAATCGTTAGAGCAAGTCGAGTTCCTGACGCTGATCCGAAGTGTGTCGTTTATTTTCGGCATATTTTTCTGATTTCAGCTTGGGACTTCAGGTGTCTTGATACTTTTTGGGGCGTGCAGCCGGGTTATATGCCCATTTTGTATATGGGTGTTCCCATCTCTGGCGCCGCATTGGTTGTTATCGGGAGGCTCTACGGTGAATAACTTCAATAAACTCCTTTCCATTGGAATCGCGGCGATCGGTGTGGCTGCTGTTGCATCCCCATCAGCGTTTGCAACCCCTACCGTGAATATCCCTACCATGACTATTACGGTAGGGAATGCATCTACGACTGTGGACCTGACGAGTGTGTCTACCATATTCGGCGCGGGTACTTATGCCGCCGCCGCCAGCTCGTTTGATGGTTTCGATTATGGTGGTGTTTTTGTTACAGTGTCCGGAAGTTCACTCTCCACCCAATTCGGTTCGATAACCGACACAACCGTTTCAACCATCCCCATTACATTTTCTATCACTCAAAGCGGCTTCAGCACTGGGTCAAACACTACTGATTTTCAGTCGATGCAGATATCGGGTTCCGCAACATCGACCGGTGCAACAAATTCACAAACCATTGACTTTAATGGCATGGTATCGCCGACCTCCGGTTTATCTACATCTCAGGATTCCGGTGCCTTGGCTCTTAACACGTTGCCGGGGGTTTCTCCATCGTCATCTGTTAGTTACAACACCCCGGGTACCAATCTGGCTACCCCGAGCGATACCGTATCGGTAACGAATTCCTACACGCTGGACCTCAACAGCATTGCGAAGGTAAACGGCGGGCTGCTCGTTACCAACCTCTCGACGGCATCGGTGATTACGCCGGAACCAGCCTCGCTCGGGCTTCTCGGTTTGGGCGGCGCTATTGCATTACTCGGTCTGCGTCGCCGCAAGACCGTTGCAGCTTGAGGAAATCAACCGGGTAAAGCAGCTCGCTGGCGAGCTGAAAAGCATACGAGTATTTCAGCGGACGACCATCAGGTCGCCCGCTTTTTTTATGTCGCCGGTCGTTCTATGCGTCGCCGGTAATTTCACCGGCCGTATCAGAATGAAACGGCAAGGCCTGCAAATACCTGCTGGGCGTGGAACTTGTTTGAACCCAGATCCAGCTCATAGTCCACAAAGCCGCTTATGTTCTTATTGAAATTTATATTCAGCGACGGAGCAATAACCGCCACATCACGCACGGGTGAGGCCGTATTCACCGTGAAGCTGCCGGTGCCGGCACCCTGCAACTGGGCCGTAATCCCCTGAGAATTATTCAGATATTCATGCCGCCAGCCCAATAAGATGCCCGGAACCAGCGTCGACTGATGCGAAAGATGAATCGTGTACAGGAACGTTGCACTGAGCATCGAGCGGAATGAATCGGCACTCATCGAACTTACGTTCAACCCCGCCGCCCCGGCACCCGTTTCACTGAAACTGTTGTAATCGGCGTGCGTGTACCCCAGTGAGACCATCGGGACCAGCGTCCAGCCGCTCAGGGGCGAATATGGCGATTGAGATGTCGAATAGATGCGGTATCCCAGATCCAACGCCCCATTGTAGCTGTTACCCGAGAAATTGCCGTTTGCTGTCGCGGAATAGTAATTGATGGCTATATTCCGTGATTCGCTGTTGTCCATGTAGGTGTACGCCGCCATGCCGTCGAGAAACCAATGCGCCCCATGCAGGTCTGCATACACGCCAGGCGTATAACCATTGACCGTGCCCGTGGAACCGAAACTGTCCAGATTGATATCGCTGTGGTCATAGTTAAAAAACGCACCCACGGAGAGATACTTGAAGAAGGCGTAATCGGCACCGAGGGTGGCATTTTCTGTTGTTACATTGGAACTGCCGATGGAACTCGTGTCCGAATAGCTGTCAAACTGCGCCGCCCCCGTGATAAAGGCACTCCAGCTCTGGCCACCAGCGGCGGATGGACTGTACGGATTGGCGGCCGAATACCCCAGATACGACGGCAGACCGGCATCCAACGTCACCATGCGGGATTGGTTCTGCAGCATCTGGTCCAACGTCAGCGCACTTCCTCCCTGCTGGCCCGGATTGAGCATGGTGAAACCGGAGCTGTCAAACCCTGTCGCACCTGCATCCAAGTTCTGCAGATGGCTGCTGATCGTCTGATCCAGATTGATCCCATTCTGAATCGCCACCTGCGGAAATGCCTGCAAATCAATCGGAGACAGCATGTCCAATATTCCAGGTATTTGCTGCGAATAGGAGCTGTCAATGGCATTGATCAACTGCTGGTACGCCGGTGACGGCGTGGACAGATGCAGATAGCCATCATTGGAGTCGAGGTATTTCGCCACCGCAATTTGATTAGGCGTTATCGCGTAGGGTACCAACGATGGTTGCTGCAGGGTAAAAATCAGATTGATGCCGTTACCGGTGTCCACGCTGCTGGCAAAGAGATTAATCGGGTGGTTTCCGAGACTGATGCTGCTGAAATTGCCCGTCGAACTGCCCGTGGACGTAAGAACGGGTACGATGGTGGGGCTGCTCGTGGCATCGTAATGATTCAGCAATACGACATTCAGGGTGCCATTTACGCTGGCCGTACCGGTCACATGAAACTGATCAAACTGCCCGGGGGACGATCCGGATAGACGCGTCGTCAAGACTCCGCTGCCCCCCTGCGTGTAGTTGCCGGTGATGGTTGCGCTGGTAAGAGCACCAGTAAGACCGAAATTGCCGTTGTTGGTTATCGCTCCGGCCAGTGCGTTTTGATTGGCAAGAAGAAGATTGGCACCGGCGTTAATGGTTGTGCCGCCGGTGAAGGTGTTGGTGCCGGCAAGAACCAGTGGAGATGATCCTCCGACAATTAATCCTCCAGCTCCCGTGATGCTGCCGTCGAACGTATCCGCATTTCCGGAGGTGTTGGCAATGGTCAGGTTGCTGGTGCCCAGAGACGCGGTGCCATTGCCGGTTAACTGGCTCACGGTCAGATTATCACCGCTCAGAGCAAGTTCACCCGGGCTGTTAATATTGACGGCACCCGCACCGAGCGTGCCGCTTCCGCTGACTTCCACAATACCATTGTTGATATTCGTTCCGCCGGTGTATGTATTAGCAGCGGTAATGGCCAGTGTAGCATTGGGAGTGCCGTTGATGGTCATGGCTCCGCCGCCGCTGATCGCACCGGAAAGGGTGACCGTTCCCCCGACCGCCGCGGGCGAAATAATG
>JAJZNY010000427.1 GCA_021852245.1 Planctomycetota bacterium
TGACAACCGAAGGTCCGGCGCTGGTGCGGCGGTGGATCCAAAGCGTGCATGAAATCCCCATCCCCGCCGGGATCGGAACACTTGCAGACGATATACCCGCCATGCTCACCTATCATCTCAACCGTTCGCGCGATCCGGGGTTATACTTATCCCCGGCTGATCTCATGCGTGAAGCCGACGTGGTGCGGCGCATCGAGCAATGGCACGACCACGGCGAGACGGGCGCGGTAATGGAATTTGCCGGCGAAACCGTGCAACCGACGGAAAATGGCCCCACTCCATCGCCCGAATCATGATGCAGGTCCGCAAGGTCGGCAGGAAACGGATGGCCTGAGTGAAATCGACCCGAGCAAAACCCGATGCGACCAAGCCCGATCCGCTCGCCGGGCAGGACCAGCAGGATGTCAGTGCATTTCTTACCTACATCGAGACGGAATTGGGGCTCTCCGAAAATACATCGCTCGCCTATCGCCGCGACCTGATCGATTTTGCCGCTTATCTGGCCGCCCGGAAAACAGTATTGCGGCGCAGCGAGGCCGCGGATATTGCGGGCTATCTCCGGCATCTGCAGGTAGATCGGAACATGCAGATTTCCAGCATCATTCGACATTCCATCACCCTCAAAATGTTTTACCGCTATGCCCAGAATCGCAACTGGCGTAGTGATAATCCGACCGAATTCATGGAAACACCTCACGGCTGGAGGCGCTTGCCGGATGTGCTGGGCCGCGTGGAAATTGATGCGCTTCTCAAGGCCGTCAATCCGGATCATCCGCTGGCCCTGCGAGATCAGGCGATTATTGAATTGTTCTACGCCTGCGGTTTGCGGGCGTCCGAATTGGCCGATCTTACCCTCGAACAACTGCACTTGGATCTCGGAGTGATCCGGGTGCTGGGAAAAGGAAAAAAGGAGCGCATCGTCCCGGTCGGCGTCCCCGCGCAGAAGGCGGTGTTGAAATATATTTCCGACCTGCGGCCCCGTCTGCTGGCCGTCAAGGGGCTTGCTTCGAGCCGGGTGTTTGTCAGCCGTTCCGGTCGTCCGATTAATAGAATTGTCCTCTGGCAGCGGTTGGATCAGATCGCCAAAGGGGCGGGCATCCGCGGGGTGCATCCCCATGCGCTGCGGCACACCTTTGCCACGCATCTGCTCTCCGGGGGGGCGGATCTGCGCGTGGTGCAGGAATTGCTCGGGCATGCCAATATCGCCACCACGCAAATCTACACGCATGTGGATGCCGATCGCCTGCAATCGGTCCATCGCAAGCACCATCCGCGGCAGTGATCGCCCTTGAGGTTGGCACAACTTCTACCGGGCAATATCGATGGTATGCTTCTGAAAGACGAGCAACCTCCACCACAGAATCGCGGAAATTGCACAATGGAGGCGGGCTTCGAAAAGCTCACCATGACACGACCGTATGCAGCGGCTCATCAGCACTGCTGGTCCCCACTGCCACGGTGTAGGCGCCCGGCGGCACCACCCATGCGTTGGTCGCACTGTCGTAGGTGGCAAATGCCTTCCAATTCAACGACATCGCCACAGTGCGACTTTGCCCGGGCTTGAGTTCCACGCGCTCAAAGCCCTCCAGTTTTTGAACCACACGGGTCACGTTTCCACCCTGCGGCGGATGCACATATAACTGCACCACCTCGGCACCGGCTCGTGGACCGGTGTTGGTGACCGTTGCATGAACGGTGATCATCCGTTTCGCACCGGTTCCAACGGAACTTACTGTCAAATGACGAAGGGAGAATGTGGTGTACGAAAGTCCAAATCCAAATGGGAACAGCGGCCGGATGTGCTTGTAATTGAACCACCGATAGCCGATGAAGATACCTTCGACGAATTTACACCGGGCGCCCTTGCCGGTGGGAAAGCCGGCGTACCGCGGTTCAGAATGCCAGCGATGATTGAATACGCCCGGATAGCCGGGGAAGTGATGGTAGGCGGCATCATCACGCCAATGTCGGCTGAAGGTATCCGGCAGATGGCCGCTGGGATTGATCTGTCCGAAGATGATCTTTGCAATACTGATGTTCCCGGTCTGGCCCGGATACCATCCCCAGATGAGCCCTGCCACGCGATGCACCCATTTTTCCATTCCGACTCCCGCCCCCGCATATACCACCGCGATGGTGTGCGGGTTCAAGCCAGCAGCGTCGCGCAGATATTCGTTCTGCGGGCCGGTGAGATTGTAGGGGCGATCCGCCTGTTCGCGCTGGATGGTTTGGTTGAATCCCATGCACGCGATGACATCGCTAGCGCCGCGAATGGCGGCCTTCTCCTGCGGGGTGAAAAGATGAACTTCACTGCGAGGCAGCCAACCAAAGCCCACGGTTGCGTGTTTGTTCATCAGGCTGCGGTAAACCACACGGATCTGATAAGTTTCGCCGCCATGGAGACGCACGGTTGTCAGTGCTCCCTTGAGCGGATGCGTCGGATTCTGCCAAAACGGCAGCCATAGATCGACAATGCGGCGGCCATCGAGATACACTTCACCGGACCCATTGACCGCAAAGATAAATGAATAGAGGCCGGTGGTCTTTGGGTGAATCGCCGCCTTCCAGATAACGCTGATGGTTTTCCGGCCCATGGCGGCCTGCTTCTGCATCATCGCCACAGCGGGATTTGCGTCACCACTCGTGTTGGTGTTCGTTTGCGCCCCTCCGCCATTGATTAAGATTTTTGCCTGCCGCACGATATGCGGTACGCCGTTGTAATTCGCGTTGTTGTAATAATCCGCTACCACACCGGCTTTTCCGTCCGGCGTGGTCAGTGCACCTCGTCCCCAATACCTGCGGTACGCGTCGTGCCAGGGAATGTCGGTCAATTTGACCTGCGCACCGACAACGGACTTAACACCCTGCCACAGCGTCACGGGTTTCATATTAGGCGGAACATGCGAACTCCCACCGCCCCCGGTGACGACCCGCTTTGCCCAAGGGCCGATGAAAACAATTCGCGTAGGGGCTTTCGGATTCAGCGGCAGGATACCGCCGCGATTTTTCAGCAGCACGGTACCCTCCGCCGCCACCTTTTCGACCACACGATTATCGCCGGCGGTATCGGGCGGATGCCGATAAAACGGATTGTGCGGATCATTCAGGCCCATCGCCA
>JAJZNY010000320.1 GCA_021852245.1 Planctomycetota bacterium
GGGACGGAGAGATTTTGTCGCGCGCCTATAAAAGTCTGCTGCCGACATACGATGTTTTTGATGAAACCCGCTATTTCGAGCCGGGGCCGAGAGTGGAGACCATCCGGATCGACCAGCAGGTCATCGGTCTTTCCATCTGCGAGGACTTATGGAACGATGAGGCGATTTTTCCGCGTCCGATCTACCATTTGGATCCCATTCGGGAAATGGCTCACGCCGGGGCGCAGGTACTTGTGAACATCAGTGCATCCCCTTTTGTACTCGGGAAGAATGTGCTTCGTCGAAAACTCATTGCCCATCAGGCCCGCCGTTGGAAATTACCGATTGTGTATGTGAATCAGGTAGGTGCGAATGACGAATTGATTTTCGATGGTAATTCGGTGGCGATGGATGCGGAGGGAAATGTAATAGCACGTGCAGCTGCATTTGTCCCGGACTTGGTCGTATTCGATCTGCCGACATCGGCGGGAGCGCCGCAGCCCGCCTCGGTGGTACTGGCTGAAGAGCCCCCTGAAATGGAGACGCTTTACCACGCACTCGTTCTGGGCATCCGGGACTACGCCTTCAAGTGCGGATTTAAGTCAGCGGTGCTGGGCCTTTCCGGCGGCATTGATTCGGCTGTGGTGGCGTGTTTGGCTGCGGCCGCGCTGGGCCCCGATAAGGTGTTGGGCGTGTCGATGCCGTCGCGATACAGCAGCGAGCACAGTCGTGGTGATGCTGGACTGCTGGCCGACGCCCTGAAGATACGTTATGAATCGCTTCCGATCGAGCCGGCTCATCGCGGATTGGAGGAGACATTAAAGCCGCTTTTCAGAGATACGGCGCCGGGACTGGCGGAAGAAAATATGCAGGCCCGCATTCGGGGCAATATCCTCATGGCTCTTTCCAATAAATTTGGTCATCTCCTTCTGACAACCGGTAATAAAAGTGAGCTTGCCACCGGGTATTGCACGCTTTATGGCGACATGTGCGGGGGACTGGCCGTGATCAGTGATGTGCCCAAGACGATGGTCTATGAACTGGGCCGCTGGATCAATGGACACGCAATCAAGGCGGGCGCCCGGCCCCCAATACCCGAAAATACTTTTATCAAGCCTCCGAGTGCCGAGTTGCGTCCGAATCAAACGGATCAGGATTCGCTTCCGCCGTACGATCAACTCGATGCGATTCTGCGAAGATATGTCGAGGAAGAACAATCGATCTGGGACATCACGGCTCAGGGGTTCGACAAGGGGATTGTGGAAAAAACGGTGCGTCTGGTGGACGTGAACGAATACAAACGCAAGCAGATGCCGCCGGGGCTCAAGGTTACCTCGCGCGCTTTTGGGTTCGGTCGCCGCATGCCGATTGCGCAGCGATATGATCCGCTGGCCAAACTGCCCCCATCATGATGGACCGGTAAGGCCGCGACGGTAAAACGATCGGCGCGAGGCGCAGATGATTGGGATTTCATGAGCGCCCTTTGGGTGGAGGGTATATTGTTTCAAGGGGATACCATGCCTGATGATAAAATACCAAAGTCGGTTGGACACAATGCGCATACACACGGGCGCCCGTCCGGTCCGCTGCTTACCACATTAAGCCTTCTGGTTGGCTTTGCTTTGTCGCTGAGTTTGAGTGCGAAGGCGTCGGCACAGATCGTCGACACGGCACACATGTTTTCCTCCAGCACGGTGGTTCGTGCCAATCAGATCATTGCCCGCATGCATGCCAAGACCGGCAGAACAATTTGGGTGCAGACATTTGCCGGTATCCCCGCAGACATCAGCCAGGAGTTTCCTCACACATCCCTGCACCACCTGTTTTACCAATGGGCCGGAAAAATCGGACAAGCCGATCATGTCAACGGCGTGGTGATCATTATCTGCAGAAAGCCGGGATACCTGATCATACGCGGCGGCAGAAGCGTCCTCAATAGCGTGCTCTCCCCCAGTAAACAAGCCCGCGCCAGTCGGTTAATGCTGGCTTTGTTTCGTTCGGGGCAGTTCCAGAGCGGTTTGCTTACCGGACTTCAATTTATCAGTTCCACTATGGAGCAGCACACCGCCGCCACTGCTACGCGGATGCACGGGCAATCCGTCAGTTCGCACCGGATTTTAATCCTTGTGATAGTGCTGGCGGCGATATTTATCGCTTTCTGGCTTCTGACGCGAAGATCCCGACCCACGGAAGGCTTTCCAATGAGCGGTACCGGGGGTGGAATCGATTCGCAAACATCGGGTCTTACCGCCAATACAACTCCGGCGGCTGCCGGGCCGCCGGCGGGAGGAAGCAGTGCCATGGGCACCTTTGTCAGCGGCATGGCCGGGGGCGTCGTCGGGGCCGTTGCCGGAAATATGCTTTACAACTCCATCGAAGGTCAATCACCAGCAGCCTCGCCACCGGATCAACCCACCGGAGCGGCCACAGGCGGAGAAATCTCCGGCGCATCAACGCCTGATCCTGTCTCGGACTGGACTGGCGGCAGTGGTGATGATGCCGCCGGCGGAGCCTTTGATGATTCGTCCGACACCAACAGCGCCGAGGACGACGGACCTGACGATTCATCCGATGACAGTGATGGCGACGATGGTGGCGCCTTTTAGTTGGACCGATATACTATGAAATGCAGATATCAGTTATATGTCGGAATTGCCGACAAGATATATTTCAGGTAGGCGATGTTCTGAATCTTCGGCTACACTCGTGCGCTGACAATATCTTGGGTGAGCGACAAGGAGGATAAATATGAATCAATTGCTGTTCTATCAAAAACCGGAACCACTCAATGCGGCGCGGCATCGCGGCCTGAAACTCACTGCGGAAGACCCCGATTTTTCCTTTGCAGCCGATACGAACAGCATTCCTCTGACGGTGGCCGAATTTCCACGCGCTGCACTCGATTTTCCCATTGTCTTTGCCGGGCAGCCGGATAAAGTAGCCTCACCGATTGTGATCGTCGGCCTTAAAAGTAATGAAAACATATTCGTGGATGGCAAAGGTGCCTGGTTGGCGAGCTATATCCCCGCATTTGTGCGCCGCTATCCGTTTGTTCTTGCAGAGCAGCCGGGCAGTAAGGAACTTACTGTAATGATCGATGTCGCCTACAAAGGATTCTCCGTAGAACGCGGGCAACC
>JAJZNY010000172.1 GCA_021852245.1 Planctomycetota bacterium
TTCTTTCACCCAAATTATCCATACCGCTGTGGCGGCGGATGTGGAGCATTCTTGTGCTTAAATTCATACTTTGCGCCATCGGAATAACGGGGGCATGCATTGCCCTGATTCCGTCATTTGCCTCGCTGACGGGGTGCACGCTGGCGGCCCCATTCCTGCTCAATGAGCCGACGGTTAACTTCGCCGTCGCACGTCGCCTGATCGCCATCCCATATTCCACATCGCGGATCATCTTCGGGCTGATCATTCTCGGCCTGCTGTATCTCATCTTCAGTGGAATTTCCGCTGAGCTGGTGGCCCTTATTGTAAAGCCTGTCCTGCCGTCATTTTTTGGCATTCATGATCTGTACCTGCAACTCATCGTTCAAAGCCGCGCCTTCGGCCTCGTGATATGGGTGCTGTGCCTGGTGCCGCTGGATCTGTTCTGGATGGTGGCGGGAGTGATTCTGAGCGAGCAGATCGGGTTTCGGCGCACGGGCGCGGATCTCAAAGCCCGTCTGATATCGATGACTGGAGATGCATCGGTATGAAAAGGTTGATGCTCATGGCGCTGACCCTCTTCTGCCTTGCCGCCGCCCCTGTGCCCCACGGCACGCCGACACCTTTGATATCTCATCAGCGGCTTGAAAAAATATTAGGGCTTCCCGGTTACCACCGGTGGCAGAGGCCGCCTATTTCAAGAAAGGCGATGGGGAATCCGGTAAGCCGATACTTTTCACACCTGTACCGGCTGTTAAAAGCATGGATCAATCCCCTGCTGAAATGGCTGAAATGGAAAGTGAACCGGCACCACCACGTCCACAGAATGCGGACGCACAAGGCTGGGGCCGGATCTGACGATTTCGGCGCCGTTGCCGGAGCGATGGGGCGCATCTTGCTGATCTTTCTGGCGGTGATCGCATCCGGGCTGATCGCGTGGATCGTATGGACGCTGATCCAGCAGAAACGCGGGCCGAAAATGGCGACGGCGCCTGCAATTCCGCCGATCAATGTTAAAAAGGCGATGGATGAGGGTGATGCGCTGGCCCAGAGTTCCGATGCGTGGATGAATCTGGCCGCCGAATTAGGGAGCGCCGGCGATTGGCGAATGGCGTATCGGGCGATGTATCTGGCGCTGCTTTCCAGCCTGCACGCCGCCGGTCGCATCACCTTTCGCAAGTCGCTTACCAACCGCGCTTATGTGGCCCGCTATCGCGGCCCGGCGGAAGAATGCCGGACATTTTCCGCCCTGACGGACCTTTTTGATCGTGTCTGGTATGGCCATAAAACGGTTCCACCTGAGGTGCGGGCCGATGTGGACGCGCAGATGAAATCCCTGCTCCGACTGCAGGTGGTTCATGCGTAAAGTTCACCTCTGGCTCCTGTGCGGACTTATCGTTGCCCTGCTGTTGTGGCTGCTGGCGGAGAGTCTGGCGGTTAATCTGCAGGCCGGTCGCAGCGTGCCCCTCTTTTCTGTCTACCGGTACGACCCGCTCGGAATGGCGGCGTTTGATCAATACCTGCGACACAGCGGCGTGGACGTCAAGCTGCTCAAGCATCCCGCATTCAATTCGCAGTGGCATGGCGTTTTTATTGATATTAACCCTCCCGGCAATTTCGATCATCTGCTGGAATCCGCCACCCTGACCCGTCATTACCATCCCCGCCTGATGCGCTGGGTGCGAAGCGGGAATACCCTTTTTGAAGTGACGTATGAACCGACCCGGCTCACCGGTCATGAGCAGATCGCCGTAAGACGGGCACGCGGCAAACCGGCCATTAAAATAGCTCGCCCCGCAGGTCTGCATCCACCCAAGACGATGGGACGCACGTCCACGCGTCCCATCGCGCACCCGAGGGCGCGGCCGACCCCACACCCGACGACGCATCCGACAACAAAGCCAGCCACGCATCCGCTACCTGCCAAAACAAAAAAGGGAGCGGCTTCCCATCCCCACGGACTGCATTTTATTCTGCGGGAAAGGGGATGGTTGAAGGAAGATATGTTCTACTTCAAACACCGCAATCCGCGCTGGTACGATTCCACCCTGATCCCGGCGCATTGGCAGCACGCATCGCCACCGGGTGTGTCATCTGCGGGGCGAAACACTCTGCGCAGCACGGTGTGGCTGGCCATGCCGAGTCAGTTCATCCCCAAAACTCATCGTGCGAAAAAACTTTGGCATCCGCTGCTCACCTGGCACAGCCGGATGCTTGCCGCCGAGCGATCCCTGGGCAAGGGGCGTATTGTACTTCTGGGCTCTCCCTGGCCGCTGCTCAACGGCGGAATCGCTCAAGGGGGCAATCTGGACTTTCTCATGAGCATCATCGGTCGGCGGCCGGTTATTTTTAATGAATATGGCCTGGGGATCGGCGGGCAGATGACCACGCTGGAGCTGTTTTCCAAATTCGGGCTTGATGCGCTCGGATGCCAACTGCTGGTTATACTTCTGGCCATCCTCTGGGCGGCCCGGCGATTTTCCCGCTCTCGCACGCCGCTTGATCGCACCGTGGTCGCATCCAATATTGAACAGATCGCCATGCTTGGTCGGCTTTATCAGCAATCCATGTCGGAGGCGGATATGAATGCCGGCGTCGCCGCCGAAATTCGACGGCGTGTTGCGGCAAGTTTGAAAGTAAAACCCGCTGAAATCACCTCCGCCCTGAGCCGCCTCCAGGTGGATTTGCGCGATCGGGTCGCGCGTCTGCTTTCCCAGGCCGATGCTTTGGCCGGCACACCTGAAACCTCGTCGTGGCGGCGTAATACCGCGCTGCCGACGCCTGCACAGTTATTATCAGAGTCCGTTGTCCTATGTGAGGAGATCAAGCGTGATCGAAAATAATGACGCTGATTACAGCGCCGCCATTGAACACGTCCAAGCCGTTCGTCAGCAGATTGCCGCGGTCATTCGCGGCCAGGCGGATGTCATCGACCTGATGCTGACCGTGCTGCTGGCCCGGGGCCATGCCCTGCTGGAGGGTGTGCCGGGAACCGCCAAGACGCTTTCCGTCCGGGTGATGGCGATGTTGCTCTCAAGCCGCTTCAAACGTGTGCAGTTTACGCCCGATCTGATGCCGTCGGACATCCTCGGCACCACCATCTTCACGCCGGGCACGAACGAATTTCATCTGCACC
>JAJZNY010000356.1 GCA_021852245.1 Planctomycetota bacterium
GTTGATGGAATGCGAGTTGCCGCTCCCACGCCTCACGGTACGCGCAATGCCCGAGATCAACCGCGGGCAGGGTATCGGTGCTGGTAAACGAATCGGTCATGTCCTACCGTGCCTTTTATGCATTGCCGGGCGGAATCATCGGTGAATTGGGACGATTTTTGCGGATGGATGACAATTTCCCGGGCTCGGCGGCGGTGGTGGTCGTCCGAGCCGCCGGTTTTATCTCCGGCTTGGTCGTCGGGGCGAGAGACGGAATGGCGATTCGGATCAGTTCATCGACGTTATTGACGTATTCAACCGCCATCCCCTTGAGCGGCGGCTTGATCTCCATCACATCCTTTTCATTGCGTTTGGGGAGGAGGGCCAATTTAATACCCGCCCGATGCGCGGCGATGAGTTTTTCCTTCACGCCGCCGATGGGCAGGACCAATCCGCGCAAGGTGATCTCGCCGGTCATGGCGACATCCGGGCGGACGGCCTGTCCGGTGAAAAGACTTACCAGCGCGGTGAACATGGAGACACCGGCTGACGGACCGTCCTTGGGCACGGCCCCTGCGGGGACGTGAATATGAATATCCGATTTGCTGAAGCTTGCGGGATCGAGATTAAATCGGTCGCTTCGGCTTTTGAGCAGAGACAGGGCCGCCTGTGCGGATTCACCCATGACCCGCCCGATCTGGCCGGTGATGGTCATACGCCCCTTGCCGTGCATGCGGCTGGCTTCAACAAACAGGATGTCGCCCCCGACCGGCGTGTAGGCAAGACCGGTTGCCACGCCGGGCGTTGATGCCCGCAGGGCCAGTTCGCTTTCAAACTGCACAGGACCCAAATAGCTGTGGAGATCTTCCGGCTGCACGACAAATGCCGGTGCGTCCGGAGGGATATTAATTTTGTCCTGCGGGGTGGGGTCGCCTGCCGGTTTCTCGCCCGCCGCGTTCGCCGCCGGCTTTTCATCCGCAGCGGCCGGGGGAGCGTCCAAAACCAGGGGCGGCAGTGTTTCGGCGATTTTCGCCGCCACACCGCGCATGACCGCCGCGATATTACGATTCAAATTGCGAACCCCCGATTCCCGAGTGTACCCTTCCACCAGGGCCTTGAGAGCTGCGATGGAGATACGGCAATGCTGCGCGGTGAGTCCATGTTCCACGAGTTGTTGCGGGATGAGATAGCGCTCGGCAATCTGCAGTTTATCGCTGAGTGTGTAGCCGGGAATTTCAATGATTTCCAGCCGGTCGCGAAGGGCGTGGGGAATCGGATCAACCGAATTGGCTGTGCAGATAAAAATCACATGGCTTAAATCAAACGGCAGGCTGAGATAATGATCCTGAAACGTATGATTCTGTTCGGGGTCCAGCACTTCGAGCAGTGCCGATGCGGGGTCGCCGCGGAAATCGCTGCTGAGCTTGTCGATCTCATCGAGCATCATGACCGGATTGCGGCTGCCGCATTTTCTAAGGCCTTCGATAATTCGCCCGGGAAAAGCACCGATGTAGGTGCGGCGGTGACCGCGGATATCCGCCTCATCCCGAACACCACCGAGACTCAGGCGATAAAATTTTCTGCCCAGTGATCGGGCGATGGATTTGCCGAGACTGGTTTTACCGACACCCGGCGGTCCGACAAAACACAAAATGGAGCCGCGGCCGGTCGGGTTGAGACGGCGCACGGCGAGGAACTCGACGATGCGGCGTTTGATTTTTTCAAGATCGTAATGATCTTCATCCAATATTTTTCGCGCACGCCGGAGATCGAAATGATCCGGTGTTTCGACCGACCAGGGAAGGGACGCGATGGTGTCCAGATAGCCGCGGAGAAGCGAATACTCCGGTGACGCCTGGGGAATCGAGGTGAGGCGGGCCAGTTCATTATCGACTTCCTCTTTGACACCGGGTGGGAGTTTGGCGGCGGCGATGCGTTCCTTGAGGCGTGCGGCATCGCGGGTTTCGGGGTCGTCGTCGCCGATTTCTTTTTGAATGGATTCGATCTGTTCGCGGAGGAAATATTTTTTCTGCTGGTCATCGATGCGCGATCGGGCATCACCGCGAATTTTATTGATGAGCTCCATCATTTCGATCCGCCGGGCCACCTGCCGCCCGACTTCATTGAGTCGCTGGTACACATCCGTCTGCGCCATGAGTTTCTGTTTGGCTTCGATGGGCTGATCCATGCGCTCTGCAAGAAAATCAGCCAGCGCAGCGGCGCCCTTGATCTCATTGAGCATGGCGGTGGCTTCCGGTGGAATATCGGGTGATATCTCGATGAGGCGCAGGGCGGCGGTTTTAACGGCCTCGAAAAGGATTTCAAGTTCAGCCTCAGACGCACCGGGGACGTCCGGTGCGAGGCGCACGGGCGCCTGCAGGATCGGGTCGGTCATTAATTCGCCGTTAATCACGACCCGTTCAATTCCGGTAAACATGGCGCTGGCATTCTGATCACCTTCGGGAAAGGCCTTGAGTATCAGGCCCAGCATACCGACATCGTGCAGATCCCCTTTCCCCGGAGATGTGATGGATGGATTTTTCTGGAGGATGACGGCGACGAGGTGTTCGCCGTTATCGGCGTGCTCCAATACCCGCCGGGCCGCGTCCGAGCGGATCTGAATGCGTACGGTGGAATCTCGAAATGGGACGACATCCGGCGTCGCCAGAATGGGAAGGGTTTCCGGCAGATTACAGAATTCGCCTTTTACCGGGTTATAGAAAATCGGTTCGTTGAGCGTCCGCGAAGATTCTTCGGGTTCGGGAGCCTGTGCGTTGGATTCATCGTGCGTCATATTAAAACGGTATCACCTTTCTCAGCGTGCTCCATGGACCGCATCGAGCATCGCTGCCGCCATTGCCATTCTATCCATCCATCTCAAGGAAGCCGAATGCGGTTGCCGCCCGCAGGGTGGAATCAAATTTCGCCGCCCGGTTGATTCGTATCAACCACACGGACGGCATCAGGATGGCCATGCGCCAGTTCATCTAAATACTGATACGTATAGAGGCCGGTGGCGTGATGATCGGACCAGATCATCCGCAGGGCATAGTGTCCGACAAGTTCGGCGCCGGCGGCGGTGATCGGACCGTCGTAAGTGGTCCGCACCACGGGCAGGATCTGCCTGCCGAG
>JAJZNY010000452.1 GCA_021852245.1 Planctomycetota bacterium
TGCCGAAGCTGGGTATCTACCACGATAAGGGGTGGGAAGATGCCGGCGCGATCATGAAAAATGGCCAGCGTGTAATAGGCGTTTTCCGTCGCGTCGGGCTGCAGGTGGTGTGGCCGAAGAAGGCCGTGCTGCTGATCAATCAATTTCAGGCGATGCCGGTTGTACAGGATGTCGTTGACGCTGGTGAGGCCGATACCGACGGGCAGCAGGTTGTGGCTTCCGACGCCGTAGGCCGGTACGTGGGCATAGCCGGTCATTTTGGCCGCCAGGTAGGCCGTCTGAGGTGCGGAAGATTCCTGCGTTCCGATGATGTCGGCATGATGTTTGAGCAGGATTTTGACCAGCAGGGCGCGACGTTTGCTCCAGCGGAATTGGGGCGGATTGAGCGCAGCGAAACTCACATTAACCGTCATAATTTTCAAATATCGATGTGCGGGCTTGATCGCCGCTCCGCCATGGACATGGGCGGGGAATTTCGGCGACGGCGTTATGAGCAACCAAACGATGGCGCCGAGAATGATCAGGATGGTCAATACAACGGCAATACCGGAATACAGATGCTTCATGAATCGGCGCCTCCAGTTACGCCCTGGTTTTGCGTGAAAGTGCCCGGTCGGTGAGGCCCGGCAAAGCACTCGCCATCAGCAGCGCCGCCCGCGAACCGGGAGCCGGCCAGAGCTCGGGGCGGGGATGCTGGATTAATTTCACCATCTTCCGGGCAACCTGCTGTGCCGACTGCGACTTGCCGATCATTCCTACCGCGCGACCACTTCGGCGGCTGGCCTCGCGAAAGAAATCCGTTTCGGTCGACGCGGGATGGACGGAGCTCACGTAGATGCCATGCGGCGCCAATTCCACTCTCTGCGACTGAGCCAGCGAAAGTTGGGCGGCTTTGGTCATCGCATAGGCCCCCATCTGCGGCAATGAGCGCCGGGCGATCGCCGACGACACGAGTATGATGTGGCCGCTTTTACGCGGAATCATCGCCCGGGCGGCGTGCACCATGACATACCATGAGCCCATGAGATTGGTCTGCCAGATGTCGCGCATCTGCTCCTCGGTGGTTTCATGCACATCGGCTTTAATTCCATAACCGGCGTTGGCTACCGCCGCATCCACGCGACCGAACCGCTCGACGGCTGCATGAAAAAGGGCTTCAACATCGGCCGCGACGCCGACATCACAGCGCTGGACCAGCGGGGCGGGAGATTGAGGAAAGAGACGCCGAATTTCGGCGGCGAGTTCCTCCAGGCGTTCCACGCGCCGGGCCCCGAGAACCAATGTGGCTCCATGAGGCGCCAATTCTCGAGCCAGCGCCGCCCCGATACCCGATGACGCCCCCGTGATCAAAACAACTTTGTCCATGCATCCCACAGAGCCTTTCTCGTTTCCGCCTGACCCGATATCACCGGAGCCGCTATTCCAGCGGCTGCCGCAGCACCTTGGCCCCCAGCCATTCCAACGCATTGATACGATACATCTTTTCCAGCACGTTTGGCGGCAGATGCAGCCCCCGCAGCATGGGTCGGCCATCCCGCGCGTCCGGGTCGTCGATGGGTGATTCCCCATCAAAATTGGATTCCCACAGCTTCAGGTGTACCCAATAACGGCTCAGATAGTGTTCATAGTTGAATTTTTCATTCACCACCAGATCGCTGCCGAAGAGGATGCGGTCGGCATAACGGATGAAAAACTCACGCAGCGGCTCGAGCGGCTGCTCGGCTACCGCCCGAACCATCCACTTGGTGGCGCTGCTGTCGATGATATAGTGCGGAAAGCGATCGAGGCGGCGGGCGAGACTTTCAATATCCTCCAGTGAGCCCCCCATATGAGCCCCCATGTGGATACGGTCCGGATACTTTTCCAGCATGCGGTCCAGCATGGCAAACTGTTCGTGAAACGCCTTATGCCCCTCCGACGGTTTGTAGCGGGCATTTTCTCCAAACCACGCCTTCGGGTCGCCGACGTGGCTCATGAAATGGTAGCCGAGGCGATAGGCGTGATCGATGATCTCGCGAACTTCGGGGCTGTCAAGATCGGCGCCGAAGCGTTTCTGGCTGCCGGGCGCCATGTGAAATTTAATGATCCTGGATCCCTTTTCATAAAATGAATCAAGGCGTCTGTGCCAGTTACGAAAAAATTCCTCGCGGTTGGGAGCATCCTGCCAGCGGGGTATGGCGATAAATTCAAATCGCCCGGGAAATGCCGCCCGCAGTGCATCGACATCCTCGAGCGGGGCCATGGTAAAAATGCGGCCGATGCCGTAGGTGTCGGCGGCGCGCAGAAATTCCGCCGTCAGATGCGGCTTTTGCGTATGCGTGTGAACATCAATCACCGGCCCGGGGATGACGCGCCTGGGCACGTCATGGAAATTAACCCCCGTGCGGTTATGCGGCGGCACTGAGGGTGTGGCGATATCGTTCATGAGATTCATTTCCTTATTCAACCGGAGGCTGCGGCCGGAGCTGTTCAGCCCCCGTTCATCTGCAGATACCCTGCGCCAACCCGGCCGTTGCGCAGTACCAATATCTCAACGCGGTGAGCCTTGGCCAGAGCCGGCAGCAGTCGACCAAAAAATGCCAGGTTTCTCACCCGGTAAGGCCCGATCTGAATGATCACATCACCCGGCTCCAGACCTGCCTTGTCGGCAATCGAGTGCCGATAGATCTGGGTGACCAGCAGACCACTGTTGACGCTCAATTTCATCTGTCCCGCCATCGCAGGCGTAAGCTGTTTGACAACCATCCCCAGAAGTTTTCGAGCCTTGAGAACAATCGGGGACGGCGGCACGGGCGTTACGGGATAACTTCGCTCGGTCCCGTCGGCCAGCGTGACGGTCACCTTTTTCTGATGCACTCCCATCGCCAGCAAAGCCGCGTACGCCCCCTGCAGCGTATGGATGGGCACGCCGTCCACTTTTGTAACCCACGGCCCCATGGTGCCGGCCACCACGACATGCTCGTGCGGACCCGCGACACCTTCATGCCCGGGAACCAGGGCGAAGCGCACGCCCACATTTCGACCGTCCACCACCGCAGGGTTCATGAGCGTCGGAATCAGCTGCTTGAGCCGATCAACACCAATGGCGAAACCGATCTCCTGAGCATT
>JAJZNY010000355.1 GCA_021852245.1 Planctomycetota bacterium
TGAGCAGAGCGATGATCGAGATGACCACGATCATCTCAACGAGTGTAAAACCAATTCTTCGGGCCTCTTTCATCAACGCCATGCTGCACCACCTTTTAGAGCCCATCCCATTGAAACGGTGAAGCGCCAGAGCTGCACCGACAAACCGGGAGGGGAACGCCAGCAATTCGCTTAACCACTGGCCCATGGTTTGCTCTCTCAGATGTCGCCGCCTGCGGTTAAACACGCTCATCGAGAGTTCGGATTGGCTTTCGCCAATCATCTATCATCTTCAAGTATAACACGCAAAGTCCGCTTTGCACCACCCATTTTCCCTTTATATAGTCCTATAATCTGAACAGGCATAATTCATATCTCGATATTATAGCCCCGAATATGGAGAGCAAAGAAAAAAGGGCCGGTCCCCATGGGGCCGGCCCTGCAATGCAAAACGGAACTCACTTTTTCGGCAACGGCAAAGTATCGGCGGCCTACGTATGCCGCACGGATCGCCGCCGCCTGCGGCACTGCGCGTCAGGCGGTTTTGCGGCGTCGGACCAGCAGTAGGGCGATGCCACCAGCGCCCAGCAATCCGAGCGATGCCGGTTCAGGAACGCTGGAGCCGACGGGAGTACCCGTAATGCTGATATTGTCGAACGTTCCGCTGCCGTTGGTTTCAGGACTGGAGTTGCCGAAGCCGAAATAGGCGCTGGAACTATCGAGGCTGAAATTATCGATGGTGAGCGAAAACAATTTACTGCCTGACGTGGTATCAACGGTGTAGCTGAAGGTACCGGGCGTGCCCGTCTCACCGGGGTCAGCCGCCACCGGTGTCCAGTTGAATGTCGCAGCGTACCATGTGCCGCTGCTGAGCTTGTACGACGTGCTGCTACCGTACGTGTCGGTAAATGTGATGGTCTCGCCGTTGTCTGAATTCCCATCGGCCACACTTGTACTACTTCCAGCGTTATTGTAGTTGTCACCGGCAATCAGCGACGCCCTGACACCGAAGGTTTCTGCTCGCAAATTCGCGCCGATGAATTGGCCGGGGTCTTTCGCCGTGGCTCCCGAGTAACCGTTTTGAATATTACCCATCATGAAGGTGTCGGCCGCGTAATGCCCGGAGTTATACACGTAAAAGTCGAAACTACCGCTGATGGCTTGTGTGGCGTCGAACGCCGGCCCGCCGCTGTCAACCAGATAGCCTTCCGGCAGATTGCCGTCGCCTGAGTAATTCCCGCCAACCGCGCCCGCCTCTTCGGAGTTGACGGTTCCGCCAAGCCCCGCGCCATTGTAGCCGGCGGAGGTGACGTAATTGGCTTTGTTGGCGCTGGTGCCGGAGACGGTTACCAGGCTCCAGCCGGATGGCGGGGTGGTACTGCCGGAGGTGGAACTTTCAAAGTTCTGCGAGATGGTCGTGGTGGCACTGGCCGAGGTGGCGAGCGCCAAGATGGCCACGCCTCCCACAGTCCATGCCGCATGGGAAAGCAAATTTCGATTCTTTTGCCTCATGATGAAACCTCCAGAAAATGGCGAGCCAACCGATCATCGGCCATTGAGCCGTTATATTCAGATCGGTCTCGCCGGACTAAAAAAAACCGCGTGGCGGGTTCCGCCGGAACCAAACCGGCATCGGTGCCATAAACCACGCAACCCTAAACCATTCAAAAGCAAGGGAGCCAACGCAAATACTGCAACCCACGGGCCATTCCGAAGGCCCTTTCCAGACGTCCCATGCCGCCTCGATTGTCGTGTGGCGTCGCTGAGCTCCGTCAGCGAACTAAATTAGTAAATCAACACCGCCTATGCGGGCGGTTTGCCAATAGCCTCAGGCCCTCCGTCAATGCTTGGGAAAGACCCGGTATGTTGTTCCCTGCTTCTCTATGCCCAACTTAACTTCAGAATAATACATCCTAAAATGATGTCAAGAAAAAAATTAAAGTTTTTTGGAATCCGCCCACCCATCACCCCGCGTGGTGATGCGTAAATCGAGGTCATAGATGAATTTGGCGAAAAAACAATGATGTTATAAGACTCTGTTGCGCACGATAGCGAAATCGTTCTGGCTTAATCGATATAACATTGCGCAAATTTTTGGGGTGTTGTTGGCCGTCGCTTGCGGAGATTCCCGCAGGCCCCTAAGTTGTCGCCATGAGTAAATCCGATTCCATCGAGGTTGTGGTTTTAGGGTCCGGCACTTCCGCCGGTGTGCCGATGATCGGCTGCCATTGCCGCGTCTGCTCCAGCACCGATCCGCGTGATAGGCGCAACCGCTGCAGTGTGGTGGTGGGGTACGGCGGGAAACGGGTGCTCATTGATACACCGCCGGAATTGCGCCTTGCGGTCATCGCCAACGGCATTGACATGGTTGATGCCGTGGTGCTCACGCACGGTCACGCCGACCACATCTTCGGTCTTGATGATGTACGCCGTTACAATACCCTCTCCGGCAGCGGCATGCCCATTCTGGCCAATGCCAATACGCTTGCCATTATTCGACAGGCGTTTCCATACGCAATTGATCAGGCCGCAGCCGATCCGTTGGTTTACCGCCCGCAGATCGTGCTGCAGGAAATTACAGAGGTCTTCGAACTCTTCGGCAGGGTGTGGACGCCGATATACCTTCCGCACGGAAACGTGCAGGTGCTTGGATTTCGGGTCGGCGATTTTGCATATTGCACGGATTGTTCGGGCATTCCGCCGGAGGAGCGAAAAAAACTCGCCTCACTGGATGTGCTGATTATCGACGGTTTACGCCCCACACCGCATCCCACGCATTTAAGTTTTAATCAGGCATTGGAGATCATCGCCGATCTGCGTCCACGCCGAGCATACTTTACTCATTTGACGCACGATCTTCCCCACGCCGAGATCGAAGCCCAGTTGCCGCCGCATGTGCGGGTCCTTTACGATGGGATGAAATTTCAGGTACCGCTGTAAAGCCGCAGGTCGCCGACTGAAAACCGCTGGCAGCGAGAAAGAATCGGGTCTATTTCAGCTGATCAGGGCTCTTCAGAAACGCTGGTCACCTGCCGAATCTGACGTGGGTTGGACTGCGGCATTCCTGCATTGATGGCGGATGTCGGTTTGGCGGCGGGGATTTCCGGGGTATCCGGCGG
>JAJZNY010000434.1 GCA_021852245.1 Planctomycetota bacterium
TGAGCAGAGCGATGATCGAGATGACCACGATCATCTCAACGAGTGTAAAACCAATTCTTCGGGCCTCTTTCATCAACGCCATGCTGCACCACCTTTTAGAGCCCATCCCATTGAAACGGTGAAGCGCTAGAGCTGCACCGACAAACCGGGAGGGGGAACGCCAGCAATTCGCTTAACCACGGGCCCATGGTTTGCTCTCTCAGATGTCGCCGCCCGCGGTTAAACACGCTCATCGAGAGTTCGGATTGGCTTTCGCCAATCATCTATCATCTGAAGTATAACACGCAACGTCCGCTTTGCACCACCCATTTTCCCTTTATATAGTCCTATAATCTGAACAGGCATAATCCATATCTCGATATTTTAGCCCCGAATATGGAGAGCAAAGAAAAAAGGGCCGGTCCCCATGGGGCCAGCCCTGCAATGCCAAATGGGACTCACTTTTTCGGCATCGGCAGAGTTTCAGCGGCTTACGTATGCCGCACGGATCGCCGCCGCCTGCGGCACTGCGCGTCAGGCGGTTTTGCGGCGTCGGACCAGCAGCAGGGCGATGCCACCAGCGCCCAGCAATCCAAGCGATGCCGGTTCAGGAACGCTGGAGCCGACGGGGGTACCCGTAATGCTGATATTGTCGAACGTTCCGCTGCCGTTGGTTTCAGGACTGGAGTTGCCGAAGCCGAAATAGGCGCTGGAACTGTCGAGGCTGAAATTATTGATGGTGAGCGAAAACAATTTACTGCCTGATGTGCTATCAACGGTGTAGCTGAAGGTACCGGGCGTGCCCGTCTCACCGGGGTCAGCCGCCACCGGTGTCCAGCTGAATGTCGCAGCGTACCAAGTGCCGCTGCTGAGCTTGTACGACGTGCTGCTACCGTACGTGTCGGTAAATGTGATGGTCTCGCCGTTGTCTGAATTCCCATCGGCCGCACTTGTTGTACTTCCAGCGTTATTGTAGTTGTCACCGGCAATCAGCGACGCCCTGACACCGAAGGTTTCTGTTCGCAAATTTGCGCCGATGAATTGGCCGGGGTCTTTCGCCGTGGCTCCGGAGTAACCGTTTTGAATATTACCCATCATGAAGGTGTCGGCCGCGTAATGCCCGGAGTTATACACGTAGAAGTCGAAGCTACCGCTGATGGCTTGTGTGGCGTCGAACGCCGGCCCGCCGCTGTCAACCAGATAGCCTCCCGGCAGATTGCCGTCGCCTGAGTAACTCCCGCCAACCGCGCCCGCCTCTTCGGAGTTGACGGTTCCGCCAAGCCCCGCGCCATTGTAGCCGGCGGAGGTGACGTAATTGGCTTTGTTGGCGCTGGTGCCGGAGACGGTCACCAGGCTCCAGCCGGATGGCGGGGTGGTACTGCCGGAGGTGGAACTTTCAAAGTTCTGCGAGATGGTCGTCGTGGCACTGGCCGAGGTGGCGAGCGCCAAGATGGCCACGCCTCCCACAGTCCATGCCGCATGGGAAAGCAAATTTCGATTCTTCTGCCTCATGATGAAACCTCCGAAAAATGGCGAGCCAACGGATCATCGGCCATTGAGCCGTTATATTCAGATCGGTCTCGCCCGACTTAAAAAAAACCGCGTGGCGGGTTCTGCCGGAACCAAACCGGCATCGGTGCCATAAACCACGCAACCCTAAACCATTCAAAAGCAAGGGCGTCGAGGCAAATATTGCACCGATTGGGCCACTACTAAGGCCCTTTGCAGACGTCCCATGCCGCCTCAATTGTCCTGTTACGTCGCTGAACTCCGTCAGCGAACCAAATTAGTAAATCGACACCGCCCGTCTCGGCGGTTTGCCAATAGCCTCAGGCCCTCCGTCAATGCTTGGGAAAGACCCGGTATGTTGTTCCTTGCTTCTCTATTCCAGACTTTATATAGAATAATCCGTTCCGAAATGATGTCAAGGAAAAAATTAAAGTTTTTTGGAAGCCGCCTACCCATCACCCCGCTTGGTGATTCGTAAATCGAGGTCATAGATGAATTTGGCGAAAAAACAATGATGTTATAAGACTCTATTGCGCACGACAGATAAATCGTTCTGGCTTGATCGATATAACATTGCGCAAATTTCGGGGGTGTTATTGGCCATCGCTTGCGGAGAATCTCGCAGGCCCCTAAGTTGTCACCATGAGTAAATCCGATTCCATCGAGGTTGTGGTTTTAGGTTCCGGCACTTCTGCGGGTGTGCCGATGATCGGCTGCCATTGCCGCGTCTGCACCAGCGGCGATCCGCGCGATAAGCGCAATCGCTGCAGTGTGGTGGTGGGGTACGGCGGGAGACGGGTGCTCATTGATACGCCGCCGGAACTGCGCCTTGCGGTCATCGCCAACGGTATCGATATGGTTGATGCCGTGGTGTTGACGCACGGTCACGCCGACCACATCTTCGGTCTTGATGATGTACGCCGTTACAATACCCTCTCCGGCAGCGGCATGCCCATTCTGGCCAATGCCAATACGCTTGCCATCATTCGGCAGGCGTTTCCATACGCAATTGATCAGGCCGCCGCCGATCCGCTGGTTTACCGTCCGCAGATTGTGCTCCAGGAAATTACAGGCGCCTTCGAACTCTTCGGCAGGGTGTGGACGCCGATCCATCTTCCGCACGGCAACGTGCAGGTGCTTGGATTTCGGGTCGGTGATTTCGCATATTGTACCGATTGTTCGGGCATTCCGCCGGAGGAGCGGAAAAAACTCACCTCACTGGAGGTGCTGATCATCGACGGTCTTCGCCCCACACCGCATCCCACGCATTTAAGTTTTAATCAGGCATTGGAGATCATCGCCGATCTGCGTCCGCGCCGGGCGTACTTTACTCATCTGACGCACGATCTTCCGCACGCCGAGATCGAAGCCCGATTGCCGCCGCATGTGCGGGTCCTTTACGATGGGATGAAATTTCAGGTTCCGCTATGAAGCCGCCGGTCGCCGACGGAAAACCGCCGGCAGCGAGAAAAATCGGGGCTGTTTCAGCTGATCAGGGCTCTTCAGAAACGCTGGTCACCTGCCGAATCTGACGTGGGTTGGACTGCGGCATTCCTGCATTGATGGCGGATGTCGGTTTGGCGGCGGGGATTTCCGGGGTATCCGGCGG
>JAJZNY010000352.1 GCA_021852245.1 Planctomycetota bacterium
TGAGGATATGATACTGGCGCGATGAGGATGGAACGATGATGAAGCCGATACGTTTAGCAATCTGCGGCGCCGCCGGTCGAATGGGTCTTCGAATTGTCACGCTTGCCCACGGAGAACCCGAAAAATTTTCAATCTGTCAGGCGATTGATCGCCCGGATTCTCCGCGCATCGGAAAAGATATTTTCCGATATGCTGGACTTAACGATTCAGGTCTGGAACTCACCGCCGATCTTGAACCGGATTTCGATGTGCTGATTGATTTTTCCCAGCCGGCCGCCCTTAAGGGCAATCTGGCGGTATGCAGGCAATTTGGCCGAGCCGCGGTGATCGGTACGACGGGCCTTTCGAAGTCGGATCATGATTTAATTTCGGCGGCTTCAGAAAAGATTCCGATTCTTCAGGCCAATAACACCAGCGTCGGAGTGAATTGGCTGATCGGCATGCTTGGAGCGATGGCCAATCAGCTCGGTTCGGACTACGAAATTGAAATCGTCGAGATGCACCACGACCGGAAGAAGGATGCGCCGTCCGGCACGGCGTTGTCCCTGGCTGAAGCCATATGCAGCGCTACCGGACGCGATCCCCGGCATGATCTGATTTTCGGCAGGCACGGCGACAACGTTGTGCGGCAACACGGGCAGATCGGTATTCATGCCGTACGAATGGGCGATATCGTCGGTGAGCATACCGTCTATTTTTCCACTGGCGGCGAGCGTTTGGAAATTCGTCACGTGGCGACGAGTCGGGACACATTTGCACGCGGAGCACTGCGTGCAGCGTCCTATTTATTCGGCAAACCCGCCGGCCGATATACCATGCGGCATGTTCTGCAGATGAACTGATATTCAACTATTCAGAGACCGGAGACTCTCTTTTTCACGGAGGATAACAAGCAATGGATTGTCTGGTTATTAACGGTGGACATCGTCTTCGTGGCACGCTGCGTGTCAGCGGGGCCAAAAATGCCGCCCTGCCGATCATGGCGGCAGCTTTACTGGCGGATGGTCCGTCCGTCATCGAAGATGTACCGGATTTACAGGATATTCAAAGCCAGATTGATCTGCTGAAAATGCTTGGGGCTGACGTTGAACGCTCGGGCAGTGCAGTTCGAATCGAAGTCAAGGACACCAGCAACTCTCATGCGCCCTACGATGTCGTGAGGAAAATGCGGGCGAGTATCTGCGTGTTGGGACCGCTGCTAGCCCGTCGCGGCATCGCGCGCGTATCTATGCCCGGAGGCTGCGCGATCGGCGATCGCCCCGTCGATCTCCACCTGCGGGGACTTGAGGCGCTCGGGGCCAGCATCAATCTGGAAAACGGCGATATTGTCGCCAAAGCCAAGAAGCTCAAGGGAGGTTCGATCTTCTTGGGCGGCAATTTCGGGTCAACGGTTCTGGGTACCGCCAACGTCATGTCGGCGGCATCTCTGGCGACGGGAACCACGGTCATCGAGTCGGCCGCGTGTGAACCGGAGATTGTTGATCTGGCGGACTATCTTCGCAGTATGGGGGCGAAGATTTCCGGCGATGGAACCCCGCGGATTACGATTGAAGGCGTTTCATCTCTCCATGGCGCGACACACCGGATTATTCCCGACCGCATCGAAGCCGGTACGTTCATGATCGCGGCTGCCATCACCAACGGCGAACTGCAGATCGACAATGTGCGAACCGATCATCTCATGGCGTTTATTGACCGAATGCGGGCGGTCGGTGTCATCACCGAACCAAGCGGTACCGGTGTGACGGTCTCATCGCAGAGGAATTTGCGGGCAGCGAGTCTGACCACCCAGCCATATCCCGGCTTTCCGACGGATCTTCAGGCTCAGTTCATGGCCCTTCTGACGACCGCCGATGGAAACAGCATTATTACCGAAAAAATATTTCCCGACCGTTTCATGCATGTGGCGGAGCTTTCACGCCTGGGTGCCCGCATCCATCGCGAAGGGCCGACGGTCATTGTGGAAGGTCCCCGACAACTCATCGGCGCCCCCGTCATGGCCAGCGATCTTCGGGCTTCGGCGGCACTGGTGCTGGCCGGACTCTCCGCCCGGGATACGACCACCGTCAATCGGGTATACCACATTGACCGCGGATATGAAAAGATCGAAACGCGTCTCAAGGCCGTCGGTGCCGATATCACTCGAAAAGATGAAAAGGAACTGGACTGAGGATCAGCCTCAGATTCACCCATCGAGCGAGGTCTGGCCGTCATCTCCGATGTCAAGGCCGTCGTCGCCGTCCGAGCTCTCAGCCGAAGACGCCGCTCCGCCGGGCATAAGGCCGATGGTGGACATGATGGATCCATCAAGAAACCCTTCCAGTTTTCTCGACCGGACGGGATGCTGCAGCTTACGCAGCGCCTTGGCCTCCACCTGGCGGACGCGTTCTCGCGTCACCTTGAATATCCGGCCCACTTCCTCCAGCGTATAGGTATATCCGTCGCCGATGCCGTAACGCAATTTAATGATTTCGCGTTCCCGATACGTCAACGTCTTGAGAACCTGGTCAATCCGGTCGCGCAGCATTTCCTGAGTCGCCGTCTGCACCGGGTTGTCAGCGGATTCGTCCTCGATGAAATCACCAAAATAGGAATCTTCCGACTCCCCCACCGGTCGATCCAACGAAATGGGATGCCGGGCGATTTTCAACACGCGTCGGCACTCGGACGGGGGCATCTTGGCTTCACGGGAGATTTCTTCGATGGTCGGTTCCCGCCCCAGATCCTGGAGCAGCTTTTTGCTGATGTTCCGCAGCCGGGACATGGTTTCAATCATGTGCACGGGGATACGGATGGTACGGGCATGATCGGCGATGGCTCTCGTAATGGCCTGACGTATCCACCAGGTCGCGTAGGTGCTGAATTTATAGCCGCGCCGGTATTCGTACTTATCCACTGCCCGCATCAATCCGGTATTCCCCTCCTGAATGATGTCCAGAAAGGTCAGCCCGCGGTTGCGGTATTTTTTGGCGATTGAAACGACCAGTCGCAGATTACCGCCGGAAAGTTTACGCTTCGCGTCTTCATATTCATTAAATACGGATGTGATGCGATGGCACCTCTGGGCCAGAGAATCGGCATCTTCCAGAAC
>JAJZNY010000170.1 GCA_021852245.1 Planctomycetota bacterium
CATTTTGAAACGGTTTTTTTTCAAACACACCCATGGGCCCATTCCACACGACGGTACGTGCGGTGGAAATCAATTTGGCGTAATGCTGTGCGGTGGCGGGACCGATATCAAAGCCTTCCATATCGTCGGGGATATCGCCGACCACCACGCGGGTCTGCGCCTGATCGGTCATTTCCCGGGCCACGACCGTATCGGTGGGAAGAATCAGCTTGCCACCGGCCTTTTGCAGCAGTGAGCCGGCAAGCGGGGCCTTATCTTTCTCGCACAGCGATTTGCCCACCTTTTTCCCCTGCGAAAGGAAGAATGTGTAGGCCATGGCCCCACCGATTAATACGTAATCCGCCTTGGAAAGGAGGTTTTCAATGACCGCGATTTTGTCCGACACCTTGGCCCCGCCGAGAATGGCAATGAACGGTCGATGCGGATGGTCGAGTGAATCGCCGAGAAATTTCAATTCTTTTTCAATAAGCATACCAATAACGCGCCGTCCCGGGCCGAGTTTTTCCGGCACGCCGTAGGTGGAGGCATGCTGGCGGTGGGCGGTACCGAAAGCGTCATTGACGTACAGATCGCCAAGAGCCGCAAGCTGGCCTGCGAACTCGGCGTCGTTCTTTTCCTCCCCCTTGTGAAAGCGGGTATTTTCAAGCACCAGCACATCGCCGGGTTTCAGAGCGGCCACCATGTTGCGCACCGGGTCCCCGATGCAATCCGGTGCCAGCTTGACCGGTTTGCCCAGCAGTTTAGCCAGATGCTCGGCCGCCGGTTTGAGTGAATATTTCGGCTCCGGCCCCCCCTTGGGCCGTCCGAGGTGACTCATCAGGATGGCGATACCGCCCCGATCGATGATATTTCGGATCGTCGGAAGCGCGGCGACGATCCGCCGGTCGTCGGTGATGTTAAGCTTTTCATCCAGTGGAACATTAAAATCGACGCGTACCAGAACTTTTTTACCATTTACCGCCAAGGATGTCACTGTTTTTTTTGCCATGTGGATTGATGATCCCTTCCCGATCAAAAGCGTTCATGTTCTCAACACCGTGGATCAAGACCCCGGCCCGATTCCGGCTATGCTAGATAATCCTGCCGGTGCGGTCAAGGCAAACGTTTTTGCGAATGGGAGATTTTTCTTCTGGCTGCAATCCGGCCTCGGCTGATTCTCCGCACGTGATTGTGTTGTCTGCGAAGCCGATCACGCCGTAATCCTTTTGAACGGCGTAGACCTAAACATGCCAATGTCTATGATTAACGCAGGCGCTTTCGCCGGTACTTTTCTGAAAGACCGCGTGACGGGTACGTTTTTCATTTTTCGGTGTAAGCATTTTCCAATTGGCTGGTCTTAGCCGCGTCGGCGTACTATCCGAGATCAGGGCACGGTGCTCTCTTCGAACCCTAAGGCGTACAACCTCGGCAAGATGCTCGAATACCTCAGCCATGAGCGGTCGGTGTTTCTGATCTATTTGATCGGGGTAAAGCCCGGGGCCATTGTAAACACGGTTTTGGTATCAATTTTTCAGCGGCAACTGCTGAAGGCAACGATATTGCTGAAGCACTGGTCCGGCCGCAATTCGCGAGGAGTCACACCATTTGAGGGTCGAGCACTCAACCAACTTATCACCCACCCGAAACAGGATATCGACGAGAGCGAAGCCGTCGCGTTCCTTGAAAAGGTTATCGGGCTATGAGGTCCGACCTCGGGTTTACGCCCCATGGCTACTACCGGTCCACAGCCCGCGGGACGGTGCAAGGGCCACTACGACAGGTTTTGGAAGCTGAACACGCCAAGCGTGAAATTCCGAAAATTGACGCACAAACTCCAGACATTTCGGATCATTTTATGGCGTTTTCTGGCAGAATTGGGGGTAGAAAAGGTATCCTTGATGGAGGGCCGGAACCGCATGAAAACGCTGTGGAATCAGTGATTTTTGAAGATTCCGAAGCACAAAAGGAAAACTCCGCGGGTAGGATTCGAACCTACAACCAGTCGGTTAACAGCCGACTGCTCTACCATTGAGCTACCGCGGAAAGTAGCATTTTTAACCACTGCCATTTTGCGCCTCTGCGGCCCAATGTCAAGCCTCATCTCGGGCCGGATGAGCCGCGACAAAAAAAATCAGAAATTTATTTGACAACTGCCAGTTCGCGCAGCATAATAATACCGTTTTATGATTTGCCGGATAAGATATAAATAAACCGGCATATCTGATGTTGAATTTTTCGTGGAGGGGTTGGAGAGTCGATTCAAACGGCTTAATCAACCCGACAATTTATTTCCGATATCTGCTGTACGGAGCACGTTGCGCCGCGCGGAATCGGGTGAAGTATGCGTAGGGAGGTCACTATGCGCATCGATCGGTACTGTTCCGCTCCAACCCAACACTTGTTCAAACGCATTTCGGCCGCATTTCTGCTGGCATCTGCGGCGGCTGCCCTGACGCACGGCGCAGCGGCCCGGGCGGATACCACCCTGGGATCGTTTACGCTTTCCAATTATTACACGCCGACAAGCCCGACGGATTCCACCCCTACCGATCCGAGCAATCCTCTGAGTGCAACGGTCACCTTCACCTATCTGAATCCGGCGGCCGCTGGCGGCTATAACCTCGCTGTGCAGATTGCCAATACTTCGACACCGGTATCAACCAATGAACTGATTCGTGACATTGTTTTTCAGGTTTCGGATCATGGGAATCTGTTGACCGGCACACCAACGAGCAGCTCGGCGTACCTGGCGAGCTACGCATCGGAGGATTACAGTGGGTCTCCGAGTACCATTGCACCCGGCGGAAGCTTATATTCGGCTTGGGCGATAGGTTCATCAGCATCGTATGCAAATTCTTATGATCTGACGAGCCAAGCAGTGACCCCCGGTAGAAATCTTGATATGATCGGCCCTCCGTTAACGGATATGGGCAGTGCGAATCAGACGGTTGGATCGGGACCTCTCGCCCCCGCTTTACTGCCGTACGGCAATAGCAACAGCATCACGTTTGATGTCAATATTCCGAACTTGGATAGTGCAGCAACGATTCAGAACATTTATGTCGGCTAAGACCAGCC
>JAJZNY010000013.1 GCA_021852245.1 Planctomycetota bacterium
AACTTTATGATCTTCAAAATGATCCCCACGAGCGCGTCAATGTCTACAACAAGGCGCAGCATGCGGAATTAATCAAAGACCTGAGCCGAAAAATAAATGCCTTCTTCAAGGTCTACACGGTGCCGGGCAATTCCGGCCTCGAACTTGAAAAGCAGCCCATCCCCAACCCGCAGGCTCCATGGATACGCATGGCTCGCCGCGATACGCAGTGGATTGTGCGGGATTATTAATACCGCACGGTTTTGTCGGATGACGCTGGATCGGGCACCTGTGCCGTGCGGACAGGTCCCGATCCGGTTCTCTCCGAACTGCCGACGCTTGCACGGCGCCTTGCGCCGGCATTATTCCCCGCAGGTTGCAACCTTGACCTCAAAGGGCTTGGCTCCGTCCGGGCTTTGATGACGGGGCGGGTGGATGGCCAATGGATAATTACGTGTTCGTCCGGTTTTTTTCCGCCTCTTTACGCATCAGCTTTCGCATATCACGCGGAGTATTCCGGTAAAAAGTGTGAAACGATGTGCTGAACTGCCGCGGCGAACTGTATCCCGTCTCTTCCGAAATCTGCGCAATGGGCATATCGGAATCCGAAAGTAGGTTGCGGGCTTTTTCCATCTGTACCCGCTGAATCTCTGTCGCCGGGCTTCGACCAATCGCCGCCGCAAAGTGCCGCTCCAGGGTCGGCCGGGAAACCCCCAGCTGTTTGGCAAGCCATTTCACGGATACCCCTTTCGACAGATTTTGCTGAATCAGCGCCAATCCCTGCCGCACCAGCGTATCATCAACGCCGAAAATATCGGAGGATAATCGTGTAACCACCCGCAGCGGCGGGATCAGCAACTGAGTTGTCTTCACCTTTCGCCTGCGCATAAGCCGATACAGCATGTCCATCCCTCTGAATCCAATCGTGCGTGTATCCAATGCAATGCTGGAAAGGTGCGGCCTTCGAAGTTGTCCGTATAAATCGTCGTTGTCGGTGCCGAGAATCGCGAGCGACTCCGGAACCTTGATCTTCAATCGATGGCACGCCTCCACCAGATAAATACCCAGAAGATCGTCACCTGCATAGATCGCTGCAGGTGGCAACAGCTTTTTCAACCAGCGAACCGCTGTGCTCGGATACACGCCGGCCCGATCCTCCGCTTCTCCCTCACCCTTGAAAAAATAATGGGCGGTCAAGCCCCTCTCGGAAGCCCTTGCCAAAAAGCCGTCCCGCCGTGCATCCGACCAATAGCGATTCTCCATCCCGTAATAAGTGAGCCGACGAAATCCCCGATCGATGAAATAATCCGCTGCCAATCGACCTACCGCAAAATCATCCGTCACGACACGCGGCAGGCTTGATACCGGAACCTCTGCGGACACATCGATTGCAGGGATACCCTTCTCGGCAATTAATCTCGGCAGTTCCCAGGACGGGGGGCTTCCCGCCGTGATGACACCATGGATATGACCCCGAATCAGAAGTGGAAAATCCGCAATCTCAAAATTGTCCGGAAAAAACACCCGAATCTCCGGATGCCTTGATGCATAATCGGCGGCACCCCTCAGCACATCTCGGTTGTACGCGACGGCCAAGTTTCCCAAAAAAAGCACCCGTTTGTTGTTTCTCACGTCCGCCTTACCCCCAATTTGCGATTCTACAAACAGTATAGCATCAACATGATAAAATTTCAGAAGTTATTTTTCACATTTTTACCTTTTTGTTCCGTGGGCGGGCCATTAAACTCTGATGCGTCCCGGCGGGGGTGACTCACAGGTGTCCAAGGAGGCAACTTCAGGCTTCGGCTTGGCCCCCGGCCTGACGATAAAATGGGTGACACCTTGAAGTTGAATATATGCCTTGGCCGACCCCCAACGTAGTTCTTCCACCGCACAGGCAGGCGGGCTTTTTGCCTGTGGAATCGTGGAAGAATACCAATGGATTTGGGTTGATAAAATCCAATTAAACTCTTATGAGGATGAAAAATTATGCGGCGTCAACGTCTGGCCCTGAAAGCAGTCATCATAGTTGCGGCTTTGGCTCTGACCTCTCCGGTTGCCGGGGCCCACAGCCCGAAGAAGGGGATCGGCATCTTATTCCGTCCCGATCCTTCACTCACCGTCGCGATACTCAAGAAGCTTAACGTGCATTGGTTCTACACTTGGGGAAATCTGCGTCCGGTCGCCGCCCCGGCCAAGCTCCCGTTTGTTCCGATGATCTGGGGCTGTTACCCCAAGCAGCTCCCGTCCGCCATTCAGGGGTTGGTCAAGTATCGCCGCACCGGTATCGCCTCGGCCATGCTCGGTTTTAATGAGCCGGATAATCATCGGCAATCCAACGTTCCCGTTACCAAAGCACTCAACGCCTGGCCGCAGCTGGAAGCGGCAGGTCTCCCCCTGGGCAGCCCCGCCTGCGTCAACGACCTGGATAAATGGATGCGGACATTTATGCGAGTTGCGGATCACCGCCATTACCGGGTGAACTTCGTCTGCGTTCATTGGTATGGTGCTCCGAATCCGAAGGGATTTCTGAAGATGCTCGCGCGGGTTCATCATCTTTATCATCGCCCGATCTGGGTAACCGAATTTGCCGTCAGTGACTGGAGCATCAAAAAGAATCATGGGGTTAATAAATATTCCCCGCATATGATTGCACGCTTCATGCGGGTTGTATTGCCCGCGCTGAATCATCTCTCATACGTGCAGCGATACGCCTGGTTCCCAGCTCCGCTTTCAGATAAAACACCGACTGGTAATTCAGCGCTTTACCATAAAAACGGGAAGTTGACCCTTCTTGGGAGAATTTACTCCGCTGATTGATGAATCTTCTTCAATCCACTCTCTTCAATCAGCCTTGACCGGGCGGCAACAATGACAGATAACAGTGCGAACGAAACGGTCGGCGACTCTCGAATGGTGTAAAATTCGAGCACATCCCGTTGCGACTACGGTGCACCCCGGTATGTCAGGGCGGGGCCGGATAGGGGTATAAGGCTCAATCATGGCGGAAACGGCCACGCAATCTAATACTCCATTGAAGATGGGGTTGATGGGGTACATCGGCACGGC
>JAJZNY010000174.1 GCA_021852245.1 Planctomycetota bacterium
TCCCCGGCGTGAAGATCGTGCTCATCCAGCCGTCACCGTATGATGATGTTTCGCACAAGGTCAGGTTTCCAGGTGGATACAACGCGGTGCTGCTGAAATATGCGGCGTTTGTCAAACGGCTGGCCGCTCGAGATCATCTCATGTGCGTGAATTTCAACCGGCCGCTGGTGGACGTGCTCCAGGGGCTGATGAAAATCAGCAAGCCGCTGGCGCAGCAGTTCATCCCAGGCCGTATTCATCCAGGTGCCACGGGTCAATTGATCATGGCGGCAACGCTCCTGAAGGCATGGCACGCAACCCCCATCGTCTCATCGGTCGACATCAACGCCGGACGGTTGATTTCATCGAAGAATACCCGTGTGCAGCATCTGACTGCACACGACGGACTTGAGTGGACGCAGACGGACCAATCCCTGCCCATGCCGATGATGACGCTTCACGAAAACTGGCCGCAGTTTCCGCCCATGCACCTCTGGGCCGCACCGATGCCGAATTTTACCTATAAAAATCCGCTCGCTTCCGCGGTGATCAAATTGACACATCTTTACCGCAAGCTGGACCGGGAGATGTTGCGGGTACAGGGCCTCACCGCCGTTCACTACCAATTGAAGATCAATGGCCAGTTGGTTGGAACATTTTCAACCGGCCAACTCTCACACGGTATTAATCTCGCGAAATACAAAACCCCGATGCTGGTGCAGGCCTATCACGTGCAGGATATGCTCTGGCACCTGACGGAGGAACGCTATTACGCCTGGCGTCACATTCAATTGCCGATTGAGGGATATCATGTCCCCTGGGGTCAGGTCAAATTGACGCTGGTGGCTTCTCATTCCGCGATGAGGAAAATTAATCATACGGCGGACACACTGGTAAACACGATTTACGCAACATTTCCCGCCTATCGGAATGAAATCTATAAGGCGGCCCACCCGGTACCGGATCATTATTCGCTCACGCCGGCCAACTAAAGGTCCCGGCGCCGTTGTGAATCAATACCTCGCAGGTGTCTCGGTATGCATCTCGGGGTTGATCAAGCGGGGATAACCTGCTCAAAAGCGCGACCGAGAAGTTTAAGTCGAAGCATGGTCATGGCCATCTGCGCCGCCCGCAGGCGAATTTGATCCCGCTGCCCGGGAAATTGAAATCGGCGCACTTCTGTCTCATCCGGCCCCGCCAAACCCATATAGACGGTTCCTACCGGTTTTTCCGCCGTCCCACCCTCCGGCCCCGCGATACCCGTCGTGGAGATACCCCAATCCGCGCCGGCTTTGCTGCGGGCGACTTGTGCCATCGCTTCCGCAACCGGCGCACTGACGGCGCCGTGAGTTTGAAGTAACTCGGGGCTCAAGTCCAATTCTTGAATTTTAAGCGCATTGCTGTAGGTCACCCAACCGCCGTGAAAGCAGTTGGACGCGCCGGGAATGCCCGTCAGCAGTGCAGCCAGAAGTCCGCCGGTGCAGCTTTCAGCCGTTGCGATGGTCTGGCGGCGGCTTCGCAGCATCTCGACCAATACAGATTCAATGGATGCCTCACCGGTGGAAAAAATCAGATCACCCAGCCGAGCCGTCACTTCCTGTGTCAGGGTCGATATTGCGGCCTGCGCCTGCGCTTCGGTTCCGCGGGCATAAATCCGGATGGATACGATTCCATCGTGAACCGTGGTGCCGACGCGCGGCTCCGCTCCCCGTTTCATCAGATCGCGGATTTTATCTCCCACCCATGACTCGCCCGCTCCAAAAATGTTGAGGGTCGCAACTCGAAGCACCGTGGGTGACCCGTCCATTTTCAGTTCCGGTGCCACACTCGTCTCGAACATCATCTTCATTTCTCTCGGAACGCCCGGCATGGCAAATACCCGGCAATGGCTCCATTTTGCCATAATGCCCGGCGCGGTACCTGCGGAATTGGAGATACATCGTGCGCTCGTCGGCCGAAGTGCCTGCACCCGATTCACGCTCGGCATGAGACGGTTAATCCGCCGAAAAAAGGCTTCAATCTCCGCAAGTGCAGCGGCGTCGGTAACAAGTTCCTCGTCCATGGCAGCGGCCAGAGCCTGTCGCGTCAGATCGTCATCCGTCGGCCCCAGTCCGCCGGTGATCAGGATCAGGTCCGTGCCACGGTGCATCCATCGCAGGGCGTGGACAATCTCGTCGAGTTGATCCCCAACGGTAACATGCTGTTGCACACGAACTCCGATCTGCTGAAGTTGCTCGCTCAGCCAGGAGGCATTGCGGTTGAGAGTTTGGCCTGAAGTCAGTTCGTCGCCAATCGATAAGATATCTGCTCGCATGAGGTTCTCCGTACCACAGCCGCGGGGGCGGGCAAATAGCCCGATCCCTCCCGGGCCGCCGCCGCTGATCATAGTCACATCCGAGGCGGAAAGTGAATAAACGGTCGGCCGCCTGCCGAGCTGCCTCATTTATTTCGCCGCCCATTGAGTGTCACGATTCAATCAAATCAAGTTACACGGGGCACCTCAACTCTCTGCCACCATCCTCAAGTCTGCCGCTACAATACCTCTGGGATGAAAAATGGAAAGGCCCTGAATGTTTGAACTGCCCCACATCAACCTGTCGCAACCCGCTGCTGCCGAGGAACTCGCTCAACTCAAGCGCAGGCTCTCCCTTGATGATGTATTGCTCGGCGGGAATCAGGAAAATATTCAGCGCCGTGACGCGGTGCGGGAGATTATTTCGGCCGTCAGGCGCGGTGGTGATCAGGCCGTGGCGGAATTGGCTGCAAAATATGATGATCCGACCCTGACCATGGACACTCTGCGTGTTACGCCATCCGCCATCGATGACGCGGTTCGCAATGCCGATTCAAAATTACTCGCTGCGCTGGATACCGCCATTGACAACGTGCGGCGTTTTCAGACGGCGATGCTGCCCCCGGACGCACCGGCTATTGAACCCGTCGGCGCAACGCCCGGTGGGGGGGCACAATTACGAATTCAAAGCGTGCCGCTCAAAAGAGTGGGAATTTACGTTCCCGGTGGAGCCGGCGCCTACCCTTCAACGCTCATCATGACGGCGGTA
>JAJZNY010000257.1 GCA_021852245.1 Planctomycetota bacterium
CGATTGAGCAGGGCATCGGGGAACACCTTGATGAGCGGACCGCGAAGTGCCTTTTCCAGTGATTCATGATCCGGCATGAGTTCGGGGTCTTTGCACATGTTGACAACGGTGTCCTGCGCGGCGTTGGTCGTCAAAATAATAATGGTATTCTTGAAATCGATGAGTCGCCCTTCGCCATCCTCCATCCATCCTTTGTCAAATACCTGAAAAAATATCTCATGCACGTCACGGTGGGCTTTTTCCACTTCATCGAGCAGAACGACGGAATAGGGGCGGCGGCGCACCGCCTCGGTCAGCACACCTCCTTCGCCGTAGCCGACGTAGCCGGGCGGCGATCCCTTGAGCGTGCTCACGGTATGGGCTTCCTGAAATTCGCTCATGTTGATGGCGATGAGATTGTGTTCGCCGCCATAAAGACTTTCCGCCAGAGCCAGGGCGGTTTCGGTTTTGCCGACACCTGAGGGCCCTGCCAGCATAAAGACGCCGATGGGTCGGTTGGGATTATCAAGCCGCGCGCGCGATGCCTGAATACGCCGCGTAATCTGTTCCAATGCCGGTCGCTGCCCGATCACACGTTTTTCAAGGATGTCCACCAGATTAAGAACCTGCTGGATTTCATCCTTCACCATTCGCCCTACGGGGATGCCGGTCCAGTCCGCCACGACCGACGCAACGGCCTGTTGATCGACGGTGGGAAAGATCAGCGGTGTTTCGCCCTGACGGGTTGCCAGTTCACCATTTAACTGGGAGAGTTCGGCAAGGCGGGCTGTGCGATCAGCATCGGAGAGGACGGCGATCCCATCGCCTGCTGCCTTTGATTCTGATTCGGCGGCGGCGATTCCAGAGGGAGAAGCGGAAGTTCGTCCTCCGTCGGCGGCGCCAACCGTTGGCTGATCCAGTTTTTCACCGGCGGCCCGCAGTTGATGTCGCAATTCCAGGATTCGGCTCACGAGTTCTTTTTCCTTTTTCCAGCGGTCTTCAAGCTCGGTGAGCCGTTTATTTTGCTGATCAAGTTTCTCCGTCAGTTCCGCCAGACGGGCCGAATGATCCACACCGACATGGCTTTCCCGGGTGAGGATCGTCCGCTCCACTTCGAGCGCCTCGACGGTGCGACGGGTATCCTCAAGCTGAGCGGGAACGGCGTTCTGACTTACGGCCACACGCGCCGCCGCTGTATCAATGAGGCTGACCGCCTTATCGGGTAATTGTCGGGCGGGAATATAACGATGCGAAAGCCGTACGGCGGCCTCAATCGCTTCGTCCAATATCTGGACGCGGTGATGCTTTTCAAGCGGAGAGACCAGACCGCGGAGCATTAAAATCGCCTTGTACTCGGACGGTTCCTCCACTTTCACCACCTGAAATCGCCGGGTGAGCGCGGGGTCTTTTTCAATATGTTTTTTATATTCGTCCCAGGTGGTGGCGGCGATGGTGCGGAGCGTGCCGCGGGCCAGTGCCGGCTTGAGGAGATTGGCGGCGTCACCGGTTCCGGCGGACCCGCCCGCACCGATGAGTGTATGAGCTTCATCAATAAAGAGAATAATCGGTTTGGGCGAAGCCTGAACCTCTTCAATCACCTGCCGGAGGCGCTGTTCAAATTCCCCCTTCATGCTGGCCCCGGCCTGAAGCAGGCCGATATCGAGCGTGCGGACCGAGACATCACGTAAGGCAGGCGGCACATCCCCGGCGGCGACGCGCTGAGCGAAACCCTCGACCACAGCGGTTTTTCCCACACCCGCTTCACCTGTAAGGATCGGATTGTTCTGTCGGCGGCGCATCAGGATATCAATAACCTGTCGAATCTCCTCATCCCGACCGACGATGGGATCCAGCGCACCTGATGCAGCACGGGCGGTGAGATCAACGGCATACTTCGCCAGCGCCTCCTGTCGTCCCATGGATGCCGGTGCGGGTGCCTCATCAGCGGTTGAACTACCCGGTGCCCCATCAGCGGCGGGGCCACCCTTGAACTCATCTTCCGCCGAGCCGCCGACGATGGAGGCGAACTCGTCGGAGAGCCGCTCGACTTTGATCCGGCGAAATTCGGGCGAAATGGAGGGGAGGGAATTTTTGAGATCGGGAGTATTCATGAGCGCCAGGATCACGTGTCCGGAGCGTATCACACCGGACTGAAAGGCCAGCGAAGCAAATACCCACGCCTCGCGCACGGCGTTATCGATGTGTGAGGATATGTCGGTGATGGAGGTCGCACCACGTGGAAGCTTATCAAGGAACGCCGTCAAATCCGAGGCGAGGCGGGACGGATTGATCTCAAAAGCGCGGATGATGTGGTGGAGATCGGTATCCTCCATCTGCAGCAATTGATTGATCCAATGAGCCAACTCCACATACGGATTGCCGCGCATCTTGCAGAACGTCGCCGCACTTTCCATTGCCCGATAGGCGACTGGAGTTAATTTGCCGAAGAGATTTGCTCGAGAGATATCCACCATGCGCACATCCTTCTATGATTCAATCAACCCTTCTCAAGTCATACGCCGACGTGGGTGTACAGGTATTGATCCTGGTCGGACGTCGGCGATTGAGTCCAGAGCCACGTGGTTCTGCCCAGAAGGCCGGAGTGTCCGAGTCTCGTCGGCGGCGTCTCGCGTGCCAGCAGCACATATTGCACCTGCCAATCGAGGTGCAGCCCCACATATAGCCTAATCCAATCCCGCAAACGCACAAATCCGTTGTTGCCGGGAAGCATATGTTCGTAGGCGGTCAAGGTCATCGGGCCCAGACGAATGCGAAAGGTGCTCTGGCATTCACGAAAGCGGGTTCCCAGCATGACGTTCCTTCCCAGCAGGCCGGTGTAGCGGCTTGCGCCCAGACGGGTGCGAAAGCTGGGATCAACCTGTATCCATCGCTCGACAAATTCGTGAACCTCAACCGGAAGGGAAAAATACTGCGCCAGCAATTTTCCCAATCCCGAGGGCGTGCGGTTTGCATCAGACAAATGCCCGGAGAAATAGAGCTTGCCATGATCGTCAATATGATCTCGGTTATTGGATTCGGGCAATCCCAG
>JAJZNY010000249.1 GCA_021852245.1 Planctomycetota bacterium
TTGCGAGGCGTTGATGTCAATTCCGACTATGGCACATGGAATACCCAAATCGATTCATCCTTGCACCGGAAATCCGGCATTACTCCGCTGTATCGTCCAGTTCCTCATCGCTGCCGCAGGCATTTCCTGCACGTCGCTGCGATGAATCAGTGGACCCGATCGCCCGGCTTGGCGCCGCTGTCGACACCCAGAACAAAAACATTGGCCCCACCGGCACCGGCCGCCAAGATCATCCCCTCACTGACCCCAAATTTCATCTTTCGCGGGGTCAGATTGGCGCAAAAGATGACCAGCCGCCCCACCAGTTGCTCGGGCGTGTACGCTTTTTTTATACCCGCCAGAATTGATCGTTTCCCCAGCGGACCGACATCCAATTCCAGACGCATGAGTTTGTCGCTTTCCATCACAGCCTCGGCAGTGACAATTTTGCCCACTCGCAGATCAACCGCCGCGAATTGATCAATCGTGCATGTTGCCGCGAGGGGTTCAACATCCGTCGCAGGGGACGGCGGCGAGCCGGCTGGCGATGTTGCGACACCGGCTGCGGGAACGACGGGATGTTTGCCTTCCGCGGTCGGTTTTTTATCTGCGCCGCTTGGCGCTGCCTGAGTTTCTTCCAGCATGACTTGGATATTCCTTTCATCCAGACGGTTGACGAGATGTTCAAAAGGTAAAATGCGGGTCGGCGCCATGGAAGATTCAATATCGCTCCATTTCAGTTCGCCCGTCCGCAGGCACGTCTCAATTTTGGCACTGATCGTCGGTACAATCGGTTTCAGATAGATCGCCAATATCCGGCTGCATTCGAGCGCGGCGGTCAGAACACCGCGGGCGGCTTCCGGGTCTCGCTTCACCAGCGCCCAGGGGGCATTATCCTCGACAAATTTGTTGGCCTTGTCCGCCAGAGCGCACGCGGTGCGGGTAACGGCAGCAAAGTGCCGCCCCTCATAGGCGTCCACCATTTCATCTTGAGCACGGCGGAACGCATCAAGCAGTCCCAATGCGTCCTGTGTGATCACCCCGGTCTGACCTTCGAGCAAGCGGGAAAGCATCGGGGCGACACGACTCATCAAATTGGCAATTTTTCCCACCAGTTCGCTGTTCACGCGGGCGGCAAAATCGGTGAAATTCAGATCCAGATCTGCCGGGGACGGCCCCAGTCGCGTTGCAAAATAGTATCGCAGCCACTGCGGGTCCAGATGTCGGGCGTACTGCTCTGCGCTGATGAAGGTGCCGCGGCTCTTGGACATTTTTTCACCATTGACGGTGAGATGCCCGTGGACCGACAGGCGTGTCGCCAGACGGTGGCCGCTGCCCATCAGAATGGCCGGCCAGAACAGCGCGTGAAAATAGACGATGTCCTTGCCGATGAAATGATGAATTTCCAGTTCGGGCTGGGCCCAGAACTCCTCGGCCTGTTCAACGCCGCCGAGCAGATGGGCCAGCGACGCGATGTAGCCGATGGGGGCATCGAGCCAGTTGTAGAAATATTTTCCGCTTTCTCCGGGAATTTCAAAACCGAAGAAGGGTGCATCGCGTGAGATATCCCAGTCTTTAAGCTCGCCTCCAAACCACTCATCAAGCTTGTTGGCGATGGAATTGTCGACCATGCCGCCGCGAAGAAGTTTTTCAAGCGATGAGCGAAAATTTTCCAGTCGCAGAAAAAGATGTCGCGACTGTTTTCGGATGGGTGTCGCTCCGCTGACGGCACTGCGCGGCTCGATGAGATCCACCGGGGAATAATGTTTGCCGCACACCTCGCATGAATCGCCGTATTGATCGGCTGCACGGCAATTCGGGCACAGGCCGCGGATGAAACGGTCGGGCAGAAAAATCTGCTCGACCGGATCATAAAATTGCTCCACCTCCCGCCATATGACATGCCCACCGGCGGCCAGCTTGGCGTAAATATCGCGGCAGAGCCGGGCATTTTCGGGGGAATGTGTGGAATAATATTGATCAAAAGCAATGCCGAATCGGGTAAAGTCCGCGAGGTGTTCCTGGTTCATTTTTTCAATGAACGCCTCGGGTGCCAGATTCAGGCTCCGGGCACGAAGCATGACGGGCGTACCATGGGCATCGTCACCGCAGACATAGGTAACGTTATGTCCGCGAAGCCGCTGAAACCGAACCCATATGTCCGTCTGAATGTACTCGACCAGATGGCCGATATGAATCGAACCGTTGGCATAAGGAAGGGCTGAAGTCACCAGAATATGACGCTTTGCGTAGGGCATTGACGCTCCGTAAACAACCGCCGCGTAGTTTACCAAAGGATTTGCATTTCCGCCGAACGATGACGACGGCATCCAGCCATGCGCGTATCAGGCAGACGCCGGTTGACTCTCGGCGGACGGTGCCGCACCGGGGGCATCAGCCAAAACCGGCTTTTTTCGCGGAAGTCCGTCAATCAGTATTGAAAGCAAAATTCCCGCCACCGCCAGGATCGGCAGCGACTTAAAGCCCATCAACCCCACCATGGCACCGGCCAGATAGGTCCCCAGCACCGTGCCGACCGCATTGGCGGCATTGTAAAGCCCCTGCGCCATCCCCTGGCTCAGCGGGCTGAGTTCCGAGGTAAGTTCGGTGGCCGATACGCTGATCACCGGCCACGCCAGTATCACCATGGAAAAACTGCCAAAGGCGAGAAGTGCAGTGGCGATTCGGTTATCCACAAATATCGCACCAAGCATGAGTGCAAAGGCCAGTAATCGAAATACCCGCGCGAGAAAATAAATTCGGCCCGCACCCCATTTACTGCTCCACTTACCCGCCAGTGCATAAAGCGCCACTCCGACACCGGCGGTTACGGCATAGGCGACCGATGTGATGGAAGGCACAATATGAAAGGTGGTTTTGAGAAATATCGGAAAATAGGCAAAGAATCCCGCGATACCGAAAAAGAAGATGAAGATCGAAGCGATGAATCGGCCGAAGCGCGTCGGCAGCAGGCTGCCGATATTTTTCAGTCCGCGGATGTTGATGACGGAAAAATGCCTCAGTACGCCACCGCCCAGCAATTC
>JAJZNY010000309.1 GCA_021852245.1 Planctomycetota bacterium
TCCCGCAGTCAGCAATGCCCCCGTAAGGAGACACCTCACCCATCGCCCTGGCTTGGGCGCCGAGCCTCCGCCGCGCGAGCTCGTACGCTGAATTGTGCCGACCGAATCAAACATACGCCGCCTGATTAATAAATGGGCTGGCCCTTGGAATTCAAATTCTGCACCGGGTACGCCACGACGCGGTTACCGCCGCCGGGCACCAGCAGAACCCGACGCGCCGCGCGTCGGATGTTGTTACCATAATTCCCAATCAATCCTCCGGGGGCGTTGGCACCGAGATATTGCGACGGCGAGCCGGGCAAAATCTGCAGTTGGCGGCGCTGGGTATGATCCGCGACGGTATTGACCGGCACCCGCTCCTTCTGAGCCGTCTGCCCGGGAGTCTGCATCACCGGTTGACCCCGGTGCGGCGTCAGCAATTCCACCAGCCCGACCACCAGCAGCGCCATCGCCGCGATCCGCAATGCCGGATACCAGCGGACAATTCCGGGCTCGGCTTTGCGCGGCTCCTGCGTTGTCCGCGGCTGCGTCGCCCCCATTAAATCGCGTACCACCCGCCGCTCCACCTGCCGCTGCAGAAACCGCAGCGCCACCCGGCGCCATCCCGCCGGTTCCCGCTCCATCCGCTGCAGAAAAGCTCTCCGGCGATCATCATCAAGCTCATCATCCACGAGGGCGTCGAGTTCCGCCTCGTCCGACGGCATACCATCCCGTCGACCGTCAGAATCATGATTCGCATGCATCCAGGAAAACATATGGCACACTCCTTACCGCTACTTAAGCTGCGGCGCAATCTCCCAAAACTTCTTCATACCCGCATACCATGGGCGGCAACCTGTTTCACCGCTCGGATCTATCACGCCGCAAACTGCTCCTGCAGCAGCGACCGCATCTTCTGCCGGGCCCGAAAGAGCCGCATTTCCACCACCGGCACGGTCACACCCAAACGCGATGCGATTTCCTTATAGCTGCAGTCATCCACATGCTTCATGATGAGTAATTCCGCATCGCGCGTCGGCATCAACTGCAGTGCCCGCCGCAACATCGCGGCACGTTCACTGCTTAAAAGCACTTCGAGGGGGTCAGGACCGCCCAGCGAATCATGGCGCCCGTGGCGTATCGCCTGAACTTCGGCGGCTTGGGCAATTCGCTTTCGCGCCCGGCCCAGCGACCGCCGATGCATCAGTGCCGCCCGCACCGTGAGGCGATACAACCACGGCTTGGCCTTTTCCGGCGATTGCAGCGTCGACCAGTTCCGCATGGCCGCCGCCGCCACTTCCTGCATCACATCGTCAGCTCCGTCGGTGGTACGAAGGCGTGCAACCGCCACCGCCTTGAGCCAGTGGCCGTAAAGCGCCAGAGCTTCCAGCGGAGTACTCGGTACCACCGCTGCCGCATCCTGCCCCGCAGAACCCATGACCATCCGACCTCCCTGAAAAAGCTGCCCATCGCATATGCCCGACGGCAGCGCCTTCTCCATATAGTTGCCGGCGCCGCCAACATCTTTCCCCCGAATTGGCCTTCCGCCATTGCTGCCGCCGCTTCATCGCAAGGGCGAAAGCAAAATTTCTCCCCCGTATCATCATAACCGCCGCAGGTGGCGGGAAGTTCCACCCTTGAAACAGCAATCTCCCCCCTGTTATCGGAAGTTACCCGGATCGTGGGTAAAGAACTCCCGCCGCCATAAACCTGCGATGGCGCCAAGAGACCCCTATAATCCTTGCGTTCGGCAAAATGCCGGGCTTGTTATTGTGAGGATGTCTCGCTTTGCCCAGTCCATCAGCCCAGCTTTTCACGCCCGATGCCGTCATGATCCCGTACGGTCCATCGCACATGATCGCCGATCACTACGGCCACCCCGCTCAGGAGTACAGTTGCCTGATGCAACATGCGGGCATCATGGCCGCAACTCATCGGGGTGTTCTTCATATATCCGGCAAAGATCGGCTGAAGTTTCTGCACAGTCTACTTACGCAGGACGTCGCCTCTTTGACGCCCGGTGATATTCGCTACAGTTTTATGCTCAATGTAAAGGGCCGAATTATTGCAGATATGGTGCTCGTCGCGTTGGAAGACACTCTATATCTTGATATTGACGCCCGTCTCGCGGTCCCGCTGATGCAAACACTGGAGCGGTATCTGTTTTCAGATGATGTGACGATTCTTGACGTATCCAGCCGACTCCGGCGGTTATCCGTCATCGGCCCGGAGGCGGCCGCTGTGCTCGCTGCAGCTCTGCCCCACGTCCATTTACCGGCGGACGGTAAAGCCCTGCCATACCCGCAGGTGAATGGATGGACGTATCGGCGCGATCTGCTCGGAGTGCCGCAATGGGAATTGGCGATCGCCGATCCAATCGCGTCCGAAGTCCGGCAGCGACTCGTGACGGCAGCCGGAGGGGCACAGGTGGGATGGTCCGCCTTTAACATCGCCCGCACGGTCGCCGGAACGCCTTGGTACGGCATCGACATCACCGATCAGCATCTCCCCATGGAGACCGGTCCGGCCTACCTCCGGGCTGTGCATCTGAGCAAAGGGTGTTATGTGGGGCAGGAAGTGGTGGCGCGGATGCACTCGCATAAAACCGTCGCACGTGCCTTGATAGGGATGGAAATCAACAGCACCGAAACCCCTGCCGCCGAGGCACCGATTTACGACGGTCAGCAGATCGTCGGCCATATCACCAGTGCCGCCCCCTCGCCGATCCGGCCCGGTACCATCGCGGCCATGGGATATGTCAAAAAATCTTACGCCACGGGCGGCCGCCAGTTATCGGTTCAGGTCGGATCGCAGCGACCGCCGTTGGTGCTCCACCCGTTATCATCACAGGAGTTAATGAAATAACCATGACACCGGAAAAATCTGATACACCATTTCGCATACTCGATGTCTGCCCCTGCAGTTTCGATCATGCCGATATGCGCGGGCTTATCGGCGGAATCTGCTCAGCTACCGTGCAGCAGGTGCGCACCGGGGCCGAGGCGCTGGAGAAGCTCAAAACGCAATCCTTCCATCT
>JAJZNY010000246.1 GCA_021852245.1 Planctomycetota bacterium
TTTCGATCGGGCGTGGTGCCGTCGAAGGACTTTTTTTTAACCTCCAAAGGAGTTGTTTATGGATGCCGCTGCGGTGACTCATGTCTCTCATGTCGTGGTGAACACGACGGATTCAATGGATTCGCTGGTCAAATCGATTGAAATCGCCGGTGCGCTCATCGGCGCCGGTGCCGGTGTTGCCGGTGCGGGTGCCGGTGTCGGTGCCATCGGACAGGGCATGTGCGAAGCGTCCGCCCGTCAGCCGGAACTCATCAACATGATCCGGACGCAGTTTTTTCTTGCCGCCGCCATCATTGAAGGTTTCACCTTTCTTCTGCTCGTGCTGGCGATGATCGTGCTCATCCGCAACGGGGGTCTTTAATCCGTCCGGTGTTCGGCGGATGGCCCCAGCGCGGCGAGTGCAGCGGATGCGGCGGATATGGATTAATATAAAAACAGTTGGACAGACCTATGCTTAGTATCAAGGGATTTATCCTCCGATGCGGAAACAAAGCCGGGTGGCTGGCCCCCGCCACGGCGGCGGTCATGAGCCTCACGGCCGTGTCGTCGGCGTACGCTTCCGGCGGCGGAAAATCGGCGCAGCAGGGCTCCTCGCTCATGTCCATTCAGGTGGGCATGGCCGTCATCACCCTTATTATTTTTATCCTGCTCATCGTTCTGCTGGGCAAGTTTGCGTGGCGTCCTCTGATCACCGGCCTTAAACGCCGCGAGGAGGCAATCCGGGAAAGCATCCGCGCCGCCGCGGAAGCTGAAGCTCAGGTGGAGCGGACACGCAAAAATCTTGAGGAAAAAATCGCCGAAGTGCAGCGCCAGGCTTCCCTGCAGCTTCAGCAGGCCAAAGCCGATGCCGCCAAGGCCGCCGAGATCATCCGGCAGCAGGCCGAAGCGGAATCGCGGGCCATCAAAGATCAGGCCCTGCGCGATATTCAAAGTGCCAAACAGCAGGCACTCTCCGAGATCGCGCTTCAGTCGGTGGAATTGAGCACCCGGATGGCCAGTAAAATTCTTTCACGCAATCTGACGGTGGATGATCAGCAGCGTCTCATTGATGAGACAGTTTCAGAATTGGCCCGGCAATAACGGCATGGACTGCCCAGGGCGGTGCGCGGCATCGCCGGGATGAGAACCGTTTCCGGGTTGGGATAATGGTATGAGTCAACAAAGCACGCTTAACAATTCCGTCGCCGCGGTTTATGCCGCCGCGCTTTATGATGCAGCGATCAGTGCCGGCGTGCTGGATGATGTGATCAGCGATATCGCCTCCATGGTCGAATTGGCGCATAAACAGCCGGTGCTCATGGATTTCTTTCGTTCGCCCGCCATTACCAGCGACCAGAAAATGCAGGTGTTGGAGCGTTCGATCGGGGGTTATCTCAATCCACTCACGCTTCAAACGCTCAAATCGATGGCTCACCGGAACCGTCTTGAACTGTTTCGCGAATTTGTGCAGCAGATTGAATGGCTGCATCGGAATCGGCGCGGCCGGATGATGATTGAAGCGGTATGCCCCGCACCCCTTTCCCCGTCGCAGATCCAGCAGATTGAAAGCGCACTGAGCACCAAATACAAGGCACAGGTCAGTTTGAATGTCACGCTCTCGCCGGGCCTCATCGGTGGGATTCAACTGAAAATCGGCGATACCTTTGTGGACGGTTCGGTCCGACAGAAACTCTTCGACATGACCCGCCGAATCAAGCATGCCGCTTTGACGGATGTGGCCGCCGACTCACGGCGGCTGGTTGTGACGTAGGGATGCTGCGCCGCCAGGCTCTTTGAATGGGTATTTATGGAAGGTGTTGAAATATGAAATTCAAGGTTGATGAGATAGCCGCCGTCATTCAGCGGGAAATCAGTAATTACAAAGACCAGCTTGATGTGTCGCAGACGGGGCGCGTCATTGATGTCGGTGATGGTATTGCCCACATTTACGGCCTCAATCAGGCCATGGCGGGGGAGATGCTTGAATTTCCGAACGGCATCTTCGGCCAGGTGTTTAATCTTGAGGAAGAGACGGTCGGCGCCGTTATCTTTGGCGATTACGCAGAAATCAAGGAGGGGGATGTCGTCAAGGCGACCGGCAAGCTCCTCTCCGTTCCCGTCGGAAACGCGCTGCTGGGACGTGTGGTCAATCCGCTGGGCCAGCCCATTGACGGTGGTGCCGCCATTGAAACCAGCGACCGTCGTCTTGTGGACATCATCGCTCCCGGTATTGCCGATCGGCAGCCCGTCAAAGAGCCTCTGCAAACGGGTATCAAAGCCATCGATTCGATGATTCCCATCGGACGCGGCCAGCGTGAATTGATCATCGGCGACCGCAAAACCGGCAAGACCGCCATCGCCGTCGATACCATCATCAATCAGAAGAAATTTTTCGGCACCCCCGACGAAGTAATCTGCGTCTATGTTGCCATCGGGCAGAAAGAATCCACCGTTGCCGGCGTGGTGGATATGCTGCGTAAAAACGGTGCCATGGATTACACCATTGTCGTCAACGCCAGTGCCGCCTACAGCGCACCGCTGCAATACATCGCGCCCTACGCCGCCTGTGCCATGGCGGAACATTTCATGTGGCAGGGCAAGGCAACCCTGTGCGTGTATGACGATCTTTCCAAACAGGCGCAGGCGTATCGGCAGCTCTCGCTTCTGCTGCGCCGGCCGCCGGGTCGTGAGGCGTATCCGGGCGATGTGTTTTATCTCCACAGCCGCCTGCTGGAGCGTGCCTGTAAACTCTCGAAGGAAAACGGCGGCGGATCGCTGACCGCCCTGCCGGTCATCGAAACACAGGAAGGTGAAGTTTCCGCCTACATCCCCACCAACGTGATCAGTATTACCGACGGCCAGATTTATCTGGAACCCGATCTTTTCTATGCCGGTGTCCGGCCTGCCATTAACGTCGGTATCTCGGTGAGCCGTGTCGGTGGATCGGCTCAGATCAAGGCGATGAAGCATAAGAAAGTCGCCGCCTCGCTGCGTCTGGATCTGGCCTCTTACCGGGCGCTGG
>JAJZNY010000273.1 GCA_021852245.1 Planctomycetota bacterium
TGGCGGGCCACTGCCACCTGCAGGATTGGGTGATTGTTTCCGGTGCATCGGCGTTGACGCATTTTGTATCCGTCGGGCGGCACGCGTTCATCGGCGGGGTGCTGGCCATTGTCCACGATGTGCCCCCCTACACCATGTACGGCGGAGCACCTCCGGCGGTGCGCGGAATCAACCGCGTCGGGCTGAAGCGGCGGGGATTTTCGCCAACCGTTCTTCAGGCACTCAAAGAAGCCTATCGCATAATCTACTGCCAAGACATTCCCGCAACGGTGGGAATTCGTCAGGTGCGTGAGAAATATCCCCACCAACTCGAGGTGCTGGAACTGGTGGATTTCATTGAACGATCGGCACTGGGGAAGTCCGGCCGGTATCTGGAATCCGTCCGCAGCCCGAAAACACTCCCGAATGGTGATGGCCAAACATCGCGGGAAGGAAATCCTGCCGATGGTGAATGAATCCGCGCCCGTGGATGTAGCCGTCATCGGTGCAGGACGAATGGGCCGACATCACGCACGCATTTATTCAACCATGCCGGGGTGCCGGCTGGTTGCCGTGGTGGACAGTGACGAGAAGCGCCGTGCGGAGCTCGCCGCCACCCATCGGTGCCGTGATTTTGCCGATGTCAGTTCGATGCTCAGTGCCGGAATCCGCCCCATGGCTGCATCGATCGCGGCACCCACCGTCCACCATCGGGCCATCGCCGCCGAGCTTTTTGACGCCGGCATTGATACCCTGATTGAAAAGCCACTCGCGCCGACCGCTGCGGATTGCCATGCAATTATCGAACACGCGCACCGCTGCGGGCGCATCTTACAGGTGGGACATTCCGAGCGATTCAATCCGGTGGTGAGGGCGCTGAGCCGGTACAGGCTTGAGCCGCATTTCATTGAGGTTCAGCGCGTCAGCCCCATGACCTTTCGCAGCATTGATATCGGCGTGGTGCTCGACATGATGATTCACGATATCGATATTGTCAGCCATTTTGTGGGTGCTCCAGTTAAATCCGTGGCCGCTGTGGGTGTATCGGTGATTTCTGATTTTGAAGATATCGCCAATGCCCGGCTCGTCTTCACCAACGGATGCGTCGCGAACCTCACTGCATCGCGCCTGGCAACCAAGACCGAGCGTAAAATGCGGCTCTTCAGCCGGGATATGTATGTATCAGCGGACTATCACAAAAAGGCAGGCGTGGTCATTCGGCGCACTGCCAATCAGGATCAGCTCGATCATCTGAAAGCCAAAATCCGCAGCGGCGAAGTTGCCGAACTGGCCGACCTCGACTACACCGAACTGGTCAACTACGAACCGCTCACCATTGAAGATCGCGAACCGCTGCAGGTGGAGATTGAATCATTCTTACACGCCGTGCAAACTCGTTCCATGCCTGAGGTATCGGGCGCTGACGGTCTGCGGGCTGTGGATATTGCCGAAAAGATCACCGAATCCATCGCCGAACATGCCTGGCAATCCCAATCGGCGCTCGGCGCAGCACCTCCATCGCCATAAAGATTTAATCCGTCAATTTCCGCCCGAAAAGCCGCCCGGCATTGGCGGTTGTTATGTCCGCGATCTGCGCTGGCGTTACCCCGCGTAGCACGGCGATATGCTCCGCCGTGTGAACGACGAACGCCGGCTCGTTAATTTTAATACTTCGCCTTGGTACCGGCGATAAATAGGGAGCGTCGGTTTCCACCAGCAGGCGGTCGTCCGGAACCGCTCTGCACGCATCGGCCACGTGGGCGGCATTTTTGTAGGTAACAATGCCGGTAAATCCGATATACGCCCCGAGATCAAGCCACGTCCTGACTTCCGCCACGCTGCCAGTGAAGCAGTGCACAACAAAATCCCTGGGCCGGCGGTTACGAACAATGGCCGATGCATCGTCATGGGCATCGCGCACATGGAGAATCACCGGAAGATTCAGTTCCCTGGCCAACGCCAACTGCGCCTCAAATACGCCCGCCTGCACGTCACGAGGTGCGGACGCATGGTGATAATCGAGACCGCACTCTCCCACCGCCAGGATTTTGGATTCCTCTGTGGCATATTCCCGCATCCTGACGATAAAGTCTGCCGACACCTCGTGCGCGTGATGCGGATGCACCCCTAAAGCGCCAAAAACACCCGCAAACCGTCGAAGCTGCTGCAACACCTTCGGATGATCGCCAGCATCCGTACCGATGGTGATCATGCGGGTGACACCGGCATCCGCAGCCCGGGCCACAACGGCTTGCGCCTGCTCGATCAATCCGGGGTAGGTCAGGTGGCAATGCGTATCAATAAGCATGCAGGCATCTTACCGAAAGCGGCTCTACCCCGCATCCGGCCGGATTCTCTGCGGCACACGCGGCCCGGCGGTTTATCCAAACATTAGCCGTTTGCTCATCAAACGATAGTCGCGGTCGGTTAATCTTTACTCCGTCAGACGCGCGCTGTGTGTGTAAAACCTGATCGCAAAGATCAGGGAATGCCCGGAGCGGCCTGACGGCAGGCACACTCGGCGCTGCATGCCTTAGCTTAGTCCATCACACCTCTCTTCCGCCGGGAGCTGTCGGTTTGCCGACAGTTCCTTTTTTTTTCTTTACCCAGACAGTACATTGCGTGAGCGGTAGTTTGATGTTCCGCTTTTTTTCAGCATCTGGAGGATGTGCAATCAGGATCCATTCCGATGGCACCTGATGAAACATAGGATGGCAACGGCTGAATAATGGCCTGAATTTCGTCCGTGGCCGCATGATCCGTAAAAAGGCGTGCCGATTACCCATACGGTAGCGGCTCAGGCAATGCGAGGATTATCTTGATGGTGGCCATAAGGATCACTCGGAGTATGACCAAACTGGTGGCAACAGTTGCGGTGCTGCTGCTCACCCGGCCGCTTTGGGCCGCACTGCCGCATCTCGACGTTTCATTTAAATCCGCCCGTGCCTGGGTCAGCGGAAACGATCTGATCGTGACCACGGGTCGAATCGAGCGCCGGTGGCGCTGGACCGGACGCGGTT
>JAJZNY010000219.1 GCA_021852245.1 Planctomycetota bacterium
CAAAGGCCAGCGCATGCTGATTGTTGCCCCGCCGCGCACAGGTAAAACCGTTCTGCTGCAGAAAATCGCCAATGCGATTTCCACCAATCACCCGGAAGCGTATCTGATTGTTCTGCTCATTGACGAGCGGCCCGAAGAAGTTACCGAAATGCAGCGCGCAACGCAGGCTGAAGTGGTCAGTTCCACGTTTGATGAACCGGCGAGCCGCCACGTCAGCGTTGCGGAAATGGTGATCGAAAAAGCCAAGCGTCTGGTGGAATACGGCCGCGATGTCGTGATCCTGCTCGATTCCATCACCCGCCTTGCCCGTGCTTATAACACGGAAGTTCCGCATTCCGGCAAAATCCTCACCGGCGGTGTCGACGCCAATGCCCTGCAGAAACCCAAGCGGTTTTTTGGTGCCGCACGCAATATTGAGGAAGGTGGTTCGCTCACCATCATCGGTACCGCACTGGTCGATACCGGTTCCAAGATGGATGAGGTCATCTTTGAAGAATTCAAAGGTACCGGCAACAGCGAACTTCACCTTGATCGCCGACTCGTTGAACGCCGCACCTATCCCGCCATCAACATTGCGGCCAGCGGAACCCGAAAAGAGGAATTGCTCCTCGACAAGCGGGAATTGGATTTGGTCTACCGCCTCCGGAAAATTCTCTCCGATATGAACCCGATTGAGGCCGTTGAGATGCTGAAAACACGTTTGGAGAAAAAGGCCACCAATCGCGAATTTCTGCTGACCATGAATCTTGATTAATTGGGTTCGGTGCCGGATTGGTGGCATGTCTCCGATTCCGACGCCTTAGTCATTGCCGGACGGTGCTGATCGTCCCTGAGATATATTTCCATGATTGACCTGCCGATTTATCTTGCCGGAAAGCCGCTGCGAACATCTCAGCGCATCGGTATCACGGCTCCGGGTACATCACGGGTCGTCGGACGCGCCTGCTGGGCGCAGATGCGCCACGCACAGCAGGCGATCTCCTTGATCGAAACCGGGCAGAAAAAACTCGCGGAACTCGCATCGTGGCAGCGCCAAGTCATTTGCCGCAACATGCTGGATTATGTCAGCGCAAATCGAGAAAAATTCGCCCGCTGCATCAGCCAGGAAGCCGGTAAACCCATCGCCACGGCCAAGGGGGAAGTTGACCGGGCATTGACCACCTTTCGCCTCGCTGTGGAGGAATCGACCCGTGTGGAGGGGTTTCAGCCCGCAGCGGATATCGATGCGCGATCGCTCGGCTATTACGCCACGGTTGAAAGGGTTCCGGCAGGTCCTTGTGTATTCATCACGCCGTTTAACTTTCCGCTCAACCTCGTGGCGCACAAAATTGCACCGGCCATCGCGTGCGGTTGTTCATTTATCCTCAAGCCATCGGAGCGGACACCGTTGACGGCGCTCCTGCTTGGCGAAGGATTGCGGCTCTCGGGCCTTCCGCCCGAAAGCTGGGCGATCCTGCCGTGCGATGCCGATGTCGCACGGTATCTCACCGGTGCTGACCCGATCCGCGTGGTGTCCTTCACCGGCTCCGTGGCGGTGGGTTACGAAATACAGCGGCAGGCGGTGGGCAAGAAAATTATTCTGGAGTTGGGTTCAAATTCCGCAGTGATCGTCGAAGCTGATGCCGATGTATCGGACGCCGTGGACCGAATCGTGCCCGCCGCTTTCGGATACGCCGGCCAGAGCTGCATCAGTGTTCAGCGGATATTCCTGCATCGTCGTATCGCCCGCCAAGCGATGGAGCGGCTGGTGGAAAAAACCCGGCAATTGAAAGTGGGTGATCCCGCTTTGGCGGCAACGGACGTCGGTCCGATGATTGACGAGGCCGCCTCCGTTCGCATTGAAGAATGGGTGGCATCGGCCGTCGGGTCCGGCGCAAAAGTGCTCATCGGCGGTAAGCGAAGCGGGGCGTATTACATGCCGACGCTTCTGACGGACGTTCCCGCCGGTGCTGAAGTGGTGCAGAATGAAGCGTTCGGTCCGGTGGCGGTTATTGACATTTATTCCGATATCTCGGATGCCCTTCGTGAAATTAATAAGTCACATTTCGGCCTGCAGTTGGGAATATTCAGCGATCAGTTGTCGCTGATTCGACGTGTCTTCCGCTCTGCGCAGGTTGGAGCGGTGGTGGTCAATGATGTCCCGACGACCCGGATTGATGCACTCCCCTATGGGGGAGTTAAAGCATCGGGCATCGGTCGCGAGGGCGTGCGGTGGGCCATCGCCGAGCTTACGGAATTAAAGACGCTGCTGGTGCGGGATAAGGCCCTGCCCCGCACGAATAATCCATCACAAACCGTTCGGAAGAATAGAAAGGCATAAATGGAAGTTGGTGTTGTCGGGTTGCCTAACGTCGGTAAATCCACCCTGTTTAACGCATTGACCAGTGCCGGCGCTCTGGCTGCTAATTATCCCTTTGCCACCATCGAGCCCAATGTTGGCGTCGTCAGCGTGCCGGACCCGCGATTGGCTGTACTGAATGCCCATATCCCCACGGAAAAAATAATTCCCGCTTCGCTGAAGGTTGTGGATATTGCAGGACTTGTGAAAGGGGCCAGTACAGGAGAGGGGCTGGGCAATAAATTTTTATCGCATATCCGGGAGGTGGATGCAATTCTCCACGTGGTGCGATGCTTTGATTCCGGTGATATTCTCCATGTCGATGGTTCGGTTGATCCGCAGCGCGATATCGAAACCATCGATACCGAATTGATGCTCGCGGATCTGGAGATGCTTGAAAAATCCGTTGATAAGCACCGGCGCCTGGCCAAATCTGGCGACAAAATCGCGATCGAACAGGTGAGCCTCATGGACCGCATGATCGATGCACTCAAACGCGGTATTCCGGTTCGGCAACTCACCGGCCTCAAACCGGAGGATGAGAGCCTGATCCGCGCCATGGGGGTCATCACCGCCAAAAGAGTTCTTTATGTCGCCAACGTCGACGAGAATGATCTCCACGGGAAGAGTCCCCATGTGGAAAAAGTGCGGC
>JAJZNY010000412.1 GCA_021852245.1 Planctomycetota bacterium
GCAGATATTCCGTTCCGCGGGCATAAATTCGAACGGAAACGATTCCATCGTGAACCGTGGTGCCGACGCTGGGCTCCGCACCGCGTTTCATCAGATCGCGAATTTTATCTCCCACCCATGATTCGCCTGCACCAAAAGTGTTGATCGTTGCGATCCGCAAAACCGTGGGGTATCCGTCCATTTTGAGTTCCGGTGCCACACTCGTCTCGAACATCACCTTCATTTCTCGCGGGACGCCCGGCATGGCAAATACCCGGCAACAGTCCCATTTTGCCATGATGCCCGGCGCGGTGCCCGCGGAATTGGAGATACATCGTGCGCTCGCCGGCCGAAGCGCCTGCACGCGATTCACGTCCGGCATGGGGCGGTTGAGCCGCCGAAAAAAGGCTTCAATCTCCGCAAGCGCATCGGCGTCGGTAACAAGTTCCTCGTCCATGGCCGCCGCAAGAGCCTGCCGCGTCAGATCGTCATCTGTCGGCCCCAGTCCGCCGGTGATCAGGATCAGATCCGCGCCGCGGTGCATCCATCGCAGGGCGTGGACAATCTCGTCGAGTTGATCCCCGACAGTAACATGCTGTCGAGCTCGAATACCAAATTGCTGGAGTTGTTCGCTGAGCCATGTGGCATTGCGGTTAAGGGTTTGACCTGAGGTGAGCTCATCACCTATGGACAGAATATCTGCTAGCATGAGGTTCTCCGTACGATGGCGGCCCCGAGGCCGGGCAAAGATTCCGATGCCGCCTCAGCTGTTGCGGCTGATCATAGTCAACCTGGAGGCGGAAGGTGAAATGACACCGTTGCGTGCCGGAATAACCGGACCGGTCCTCTCCATCGGCTTTATCGCATGGCACTTTGAAGCATCTGTTCTGCTGTTAAGATCTGCGCCGAGGTCGCGGTTGGATTATGCGCGATCAAGTCGGCGACGTGGATACAGTAGAAAAGATGAGAAATCATTCGCTGCCGCGCGGTGTAGTGCATCGGAACCTTCGCCGGTACGTGGGATTGAGCATCCAACTTCTTTTTGGCGCGGGCAATCAATTGCTTCAGTCGGCTCACACGGGGTGCATGGGCAGGGGGAATCTTGACGGCATCTACGGCCGTTATCTCACCGCCAGCCGTCATCGCCGTCAGAGTCACGTACCGCCCGATTCGAGTTGCTCCATGGATTCTCAGCTTGAGTCGGTGAGCTTGCGGATGGGGGATGATGATCGTGTTGATACCGTGAATCGAAACGGCATATTTCGCGGCGGCAGGCGATGAATGCCAATGAAGCGTCATGCCGCCGCCGGTGCGATGCACCCGCAAATGCAGGGGACTGATCTTGACGCCCCCGAAAAAGACATGCTGAACTTCGATGGAAGCCGTATTTTTCAGCCACAGCGCTGGCGTACCCGGTGGAATATGCCCAATATGAATATCACTGAGCCGTACGTCCGCAAACGGGCAGGGATTGAAATTCGCCAGTGCAATCACGGGGTCATGCTGATCGTCGATATAGTTGATGTGCACATGGCTGATGGACCAGTCGGATACGCGGGGAACAAACCCCGAATCGGGAAGCTGATAGCCGCCGGCCCAATGATAAATCGACGGATCCGTAAGACATCGCGCTGAATTGGCGTAAATCCCGCGGAAATAGATGTCGCGGATGTAGCCGCCGCGTTCGCCGCCCCATTTCATATAGATGATATCTGCATCGGGGCCGAACTCATTATCAAGCGCCATCACGTTCCGGATACCCCCCGACATTTCGCTCCCGAATCCGATATCATGCGAAAGCCAGTTGTCGCGAATAATGATATTTTGTGATGGACGCCCGCCGTTGATCGACCAGGCATCGGCGTTACGCCCGGATTTAATAACGATGTTATCGTCATCGTTGCGGATGTTGCAATCCTGAACCAGTACGTCATTGCAGGAATCAATATCCAATCCGTCATCCATGAATTTATCGTGGTTGTATACCGTTACCCCTTCCACCGTCACATTACGGCAGAAACTCGGATGCATCGTCCAGAACGGCGAATTGATAAAGGTAACCCCTTCGATCAGGACATTATGGCAGAATTCAAAATCGCAGAATTCCGGCATCAGGTGGTATCCGTGGCCGAAAATTCGCTTCCGCATCGGCGTCAGATGGTCGCTGTAGCCCCAGTTGATCATGCGATCATGCCAGTGCAATCTCTGTTGGCTGTTGTACCAATGAATCCAGGTTGAGCCGGGCGCATTTCGCTGTCCATTAAAAATACCTTCTCCCGTTACGGCCACATTGGTCTGCCGCAGGGCGTAAATCAGCGGTGAGTAGTTGTAGCACCAAACCCCTTCATATCGCACCAGCACGCATCCTTGGTGTTTGGGTGATCCGGTGAGATAGTCCTTCGGGTTAAACCCGAATGTGATCGTCGCGCCATATTGCGTATGAAAATTTACGTTGGAAAGCAGTGTAATCGGCCCATCGCAAACATAATTGCCGGCGGGGACGAGAACTTCACCACCTCCGGCGGCATGGCATGCTATGATGGCGCGGTGAAAGGCGCGCTGGCAATCCGTCTTGCCATTACCTTTTGCACCGTACCGGCGCACATCAAAAATACGGTGTGGAAATGTCGGTGCCGAAACGTGATGGAGAATGTCTTCATAAAGCTGTGCATTCCAGTGCGGCACAGAATTCCTCGCGCCCACAGCGGTTGTCTGTACGAGGAAAATTGCAGTCGCCGCAAGCAGCACTACCACGATCCCCTGAAGCTTTGTTCCGTGAAGCCAATTGCCTCTGAACGCTTGGTATCCCATCATTCGCAACACCTTATCAAAAGGCCGTTTGTAACATTCGTCAGATGAATTGTATAGCTTGGCGGAAGATAAAGAGCCGGTTGCGATGTTGGTATTACGGCACAGGGACGTACCGTGCTGGGTTGGTGAGAATCGCGTTACACCAGAATCTGGTTTTGGAGTCATCTGGATTCGCGGTTTCGATGCGGTTCAGGCCCC
>JAJZNY010000480.1 GCA_021852245.1 Planctomycetota bacterium
AGACGCACGACTGATGCCTGGCCGCGGCGGCAAAGATCTCCCCACCGCGCTGCGCCAGCAGATATTTATTGGCTGTCACCACCCGCCTGCCGTTTTTCAATGCCCGGAGTATCCACTCGCCCGCCGGCTCCAGCCCGCCGATCAGTTCCACCACAATATCAATGTCCGGATTTTCCAGCACATCCTCCGGCCGGGAGGTGATCAGGGATGCGGGGACGGGACGGGGCCGGGACGTATCGCGAACCAGAACTTTTTTAAGCTCCAGCCGGACACCCGAGCGCTTCTCCAGATGCTCCGCCTGCTCCAAGATCACCTGCGCTACGCCCCCCCCGACGGTACCGCACCCCAGAATTCCGACGCCGATTTTCATAACACCGTATTCCGAATCACCATGCTTCACCCTCGCGCCCGATCTTACGCGGATCGTGGTACTGAGGCCGAGAGCCCGTCGTTTGAAGGGTATTGTGCACGCAAAATCAAAAAATTTGTATCCTGCCGGAGCGGAACGATCATGCGCCTCTGTTGGCGGCAAATGCCCCGCATATGACGCCCATCGAGGCTTATTCGGCCGCCCCCAAAAATGGACGCACCATGCTCACGCCTACCGTCGCCGCCGCGTCGGAAACCTGCCATGAATTGGGCGTGGAGCAGCCGGGGCCGCGGGCGCTGACGCAAAGGATGTCGGGGCATATCCCTCTTCCACAGGCGATGCAGATGATGGGCTGCCGGAGGATTCCGGCCGCCCCATCGATTGCTGAGGTCCGCGGTCCAGCCTCCGATTGGGTTCCGGACTCGGGGTAAATCCCGGTATCTGGGCCGGCTCAAGGAGTACGTTGGTGAGTTTTTCAATCTCGGTCTGCATCTGCCCCTGCCCATGGGCCACAAACGTATAGGCTTTGCCGCCCGCGCCCATCCGCGCCGTGCGCCCCACCCGGTGCACATACACCTCCGGGTCTTCCGGAACATCGTAATTGATCACATGCGTGATTTCGTGCACATCAATGCCGCGGCTGGCCAGGTCCGTCGCCACCAGAATATTAATCTTGCCGTGCCGAAACCCGCGCATCACCCGCTCGCGCTTATTCTGCATCAGATCTCCATGGATGGCTGAGGCGTTGAAACCACGCTCATTGAGGGCCTTGGCCACCTTATCCACGGTGCGTTTGGTGCGGCAGAAGATGATCGCCAATCCAGGTTTTTCCGCCGCCAGCAGCAGCTTGAGCGCCCGCAGTTTATCCCACGGATTAACACCGGCGTAATACTGCTGCGCTTTGGCGTTGGTAAGCGTATCTTCCGGTTTGGCTGTGAAGATCGTCTCCGGGTTGCGCATGTGCTGCTGCACCATCCGGTTGATTTCATCCGAGATGGTCGCCGAGACGAAAATCATCTGCGGTTGGCTGCGGCAGCTGTTAATAATTTTCCGCACATCATCCCGGAAACCGATGTCAAACATCCGATCCACTTCATCAAACACCAGATGCCGCACCTGCTCCAGCGGCAGAAGTTGCCGGATCTGAAGATCCAGAATCCGGCCCGGCGTCCCGACAATCACCTGTGGCCGACGTTCCATCGCCTTCTCATCATGGAGCACCTTGCGCCCGCCATACACGCACGCAATGCGTGTATGCTTATGCTTGGCAAACCGGATCATCTCCCCCTCCACCTGAACCGCCAATTCACGCGTCGGCACCACAATCAACACCTGAAACGCGGCATTCGCATCGAGGCGCTGCAGCAGCGGCAGCCCAAAGGCCGCCGTCTTGCCCGTGCCCGTGCGAGCCTGCCCGAGAACGTCGCGTCCGGCAAGCACCGGCGGAATCATACGACGCTGAATTTCGGACGGCTCAACAAAATGGATCTCTGCCAGCGCCCGCAAAATGGCATGTTCGACGCCGAGTTCTTCAAACGCGGAAGGAATGGGTAATTCAGGGGAATGAGTCAAAAATAAATCTCCTAGAAGGATATACTATTGCAAAATCGACCATTTATCAAAATACGAATCCCGCTTCAGCGGCAGGCCGCGACGAAACCGGACACCAGAATCGAGAGAATAACATGCTGCAATGAAAGGAATTACGATCCGGATCGACCTTTGCCGTCGTCTGCGTCATAGGCGTCAACTCGCTGAGTGCCCGCCACATCACAGCGCGTGATGCTTAACGCTTTGCCCGTCTGGTCATCAATCTCGGCGATAACGCCGCACATCCGCGGATCGCCCGTCGCCACATCAAAAAACGTGTGCATCCCCGTGATCATGTGCTTGAGGACTACATCTTTCCGACGCCCCAATATGCTATCGTACGGCCCCGTCATCCCCAGATCGGATACATATGCCGTTCCGCCGGGTAACACGCGTGCATCGGCCGTGGGAGTATGGGTATGCGTGCCGAAATTCAAGCTCACCCGCCCGTCGAGATGCCACCCCATCGCAATCTTTTCACTGCTCACCTCCGCGTGAAAATCAACCACCCGTACCTTAACCTCCCGCGGCAGTTCCGCCAGAATGCGGTCGATGGCGTGGAATGGACAATCCAAATGGGGCGTCATATTCACCCGGCCCATGATCTGGATCACCGCCACACTCACGCCCCCGGCCGTCTTCACAATCGTATGGCCACGCCCCACCGCCTCAACGGGAAAATTCGCCGGCCGGATCAGGCGGTCGGAAGATTCCAAAACCGGGAGCAGTTCCCGGCGTCGATAGGTGTGATCACCCATGGTGCAGACATCCACACCATATCGTCGCAGTTTTTCAAAAAGTGGAGGCGTGAGCCCCGATCCCGCAGCTGCATTTTCCGAATTGGCGATCACAAAATCAATTCGGTGCTCTTTCACCACCTCACCGAGCCGCTCCATCACGACATGCCGACCCGGTTTCCCGACAACATCACCCATGCATAATATTCTGATCGCCATTTCACCCGACTTTGCCGACACGAATCAACTTCCGCAGTCTAACCGCCCGGCCGGACGCGTCAAGGCAATG
>JAJZNY010000229.1 GCA_021852245.1 Planctomycetota bacterium
ACATTTCAAGGCATCGGAATAATGGGCAATCGGAGTGTCGGTATCCCCGCCGTGCGGCACAAAAAACGGCGTGAACATGCTGCCGCTGCGGGCCGTCTTGATTGCCACACCCGCCTCTTTCGCCGCCGCCGTAAGCCCCTCCTCCAATCGCCGTCCCAGCAGCGCCAGCGATGCATACGGATCATCCGGATTCAGATATTGCAGGGTCGCCAGACCGGCCGCCATCGCCAGCGGATTGCCCGACAATGTACCCGCCTGATAGATCGGTCCGGCCGGAGAAATATGATTCATGAGGGCTTTCGATCCGCCGTAAGCCCCCGTCGGCAGGCCGCCACCGATAACCTTCCCCAGACAGGTGATATCCGGCATCACCCCGAAAAGCCCCTGTGCCCCGCTGAAGCTGACGCGAAACCCAGTCATGACTTCATCAAAAATTAATAATGCTCCGTTTGCCCGGCACAATTCCCTCACCTGACGCAGATAATCCTGCCGCGGCAGCACCACGCCGATATTCCCCATGATCGGCTCCATCATCACGGCCGCCACCCTGCTGCCATGCGCTTCAAACGCCCCCTTCAGCGCCGCGATATCGTTGAATTCAACCACCACCGTACTCTGCGCCACGCTCTGCAAGATGCCCGGCGAGCTTGGTACCCCATGTGTGGTTGCCCCGCTCCCGGCACTCACCAGCATCGCATCCACGTGGCCGTGGTATCCGCCGGCCATTTTAATGATCACCTCGCGCCCGGTTACGCCGCGTGCCAGCCGTATCGCGCTCATCGCCGCTTCAGTGCCGCTGTTGACAAATCGCACCATCTCAATCGACGGCACCGCGCGGGTGATGGTCTCCGCAAGTTCAATTTCCAGCGGGCTGCAGCACCCGAAACTGCTCCCCCGGCTGAGCTGTTTTGCCACCGCGACCCGCACCGCCGGATGGGCGTGACCCAAGATCAGCGGGCCGTAGCTCATCACGTAGTCGATGTAGCGGTTGCCGTCCACATCCTTCAAGTATGCCCCCTGACCCGACTGTACAAACACTGGCGAGAGCCCAACGCTTTTGAACGACCGCACGGGTGATGAAACCCCGCCCGGCATGAGATTGACCGCTTTGCTGTAAAACTGCTTCGACTTTTCCAAAGACCATTCACGTAACACTTTTGTTTTAGCCATGTCGGTATCATAGCTTGCAAACATCCTTTGGTCAGTATGCGCACAAGCGGCCTCATCACCATTTTGCAGTGGGTGGTTTGGATCAGAGCGTAGTAACCTGCACATGCAATGTGTCACTGCTTTGCCACCGCACCAGCGTAATTCAATGCGGCGGGGAGACGCCGCCGGCGCAGCACCCGATCATTGGTCCCCCTTTTCCAACCCACCCGGTTCGCGTTATGATGTTGAGCCGTAACGCCATTGCGGGCGTAATTCAGTGGTAGAATGCCAGCTTCCCAAGCTGGACGTCGTGGGTTCGAATCCCATCGCCCGCTTTATTATTTTCGCCCCTATCCATCGTAGTTTTCACTGTGAAATTTTGCATTCCTCTGGACTCTGTTCGGCCAATTACATTTTCACCACCGTGTATCTGCGTGCTTTACCGAACCGTCTCCGCACCTTATACCTGTTCTTCTTCAGTCGGAAATGTAAGAACGGCTTTTCTGCGATAGCTATGATGTGGGGCTGAAAAAAACTAGGCCTGATCTGAGAGGCCTATGGACCGCTCATGGTGCACGGGATCAGGTGATCGACTTCGTCAACCACTGCTCGGCTTGGACTCGAAGGGGCTACCGTCAAATGTTGTGGATGGCGGCAATCCAGGCGTCCGCTTCCATCTGTATCGCCTGCGACAAAAGCCGCTGGGCTCCCTCACGCAATATCTCCGCCAGAGCATCGTTGAACCCGAGCGTTGAAAACTTCATCGTTTCGGTCATACTCTTTTCCATGGTGGCGTACTCCTAAAAAAGACAGAAAATTCAAACCTTTAGGTTACGCCGCCTCTTTTTCTCCGTCCACAACTTTTAAGTGTAACACCTCCGCATGACGATTCGATGCCTGCGGCGATACCCGCTCCACCGAAAGACCCGGCCGGTGACAGACATAACGAAAAACATCTCCATACGTGCCTGATGGCTCCATCGCCACACGCAACTCCCGATCCGCCGAGAGCTTCTGCAGAAAACCAATCCCCACGCCGATCTGCGACGGCCGCGATACCACCACCGGAGACGACGTCTCACTGTTGGCCCAGCGGATCACCAGATACAGTTTGCCCTTGCCCACATCCACACCCACCACGCACAGTTGCCCCTCCCGGCCCAAAAGCATGGATTCCAAATCCATCGACTCGACATTTTGACTCCGATAGGTTCTACTTCCCGCCATGGGGATGACATCCTGTTAAAGCGTTCATCGCCGGCGGACCTTCCGCCGGACACCAGCGCATTTTGAGGCATCCCCTCTTTTTTTCGCCAGTCCTCTCATCACCTTGTTATAGCCAACTTTTGGATGTGCATGATCAATCGCATGGCGCCGCCCGCACCGGCATCATGGGTGTTCACTGACACCGAGCGACGATTGCTGCGCCATGCTGATCCCAAACCAACACGGACCAACAAGACCGTCGCGGACTGCCTCCACGCCGTTGCTCGGCTTGGCGGCTACTTATCTCGAGCACACGACGGACCGTCCGGAAACATGGTCCTCTGGCGAGGCTTTACCCGCCATATGAATATTCATCTTGGCTGCTGCCTCGCAGCAAAACTTGTGGGTAATTGAAAGCTTCGCCGGACGTTTACAAAGGATCGACCTGGAAATGCGAGCTTGCCCTCAGTGGAGATACCCAGACCGTAACCGCCTCAAATCCTCATCTTGTCACGTATTTCGCCAGGGGTTCGGTTTGGTGGAGGAAAGAGTCAGTAAAATGACCGCCCTTAAACCCATCAGCAATCAAACAGCTCGATAATAATAGCCCGGACACTCGACAAATTTCGGCGGCTATCTCAGAAGCGGAATCCCTAATGACCGTGCGCGACTGAATCTTCCGCCAACGCCGCCAGGCGTCTGCATGCAGCATCCTGCGTAGCACGACTCTTGGACATCCATCTGAAAGCACCCGGAAAAGGAAAGTATGTCAGCTGTTGCAAGCCGTAATCCGAGGGTTTGAGTTTTAATATCTTGCACAGATCGTAAAGCAGTAATGTTCGCGCATCGAGATACCCGGTGTAGTCGTACCGGTATAACGGCCAATTTTGTCGCCGCACCTCCGCTCCATGCTTGATGGCCCGAAGCATCCATTTTCGCAGGTGTCCATCGTTGGAGGTTGCAAACATCGACGAGAGATTATTCATGACAAACAGATATTGATACGGCGACCGCGAAACCCTCAGTAGAAGGCCTACGTGTGCGTCGGCGTAACGACGACATACACGCATCAGAAGGTGTTGCATGTAATCACGCCCGCGGTTCATCAATATTCGTGCCGCCCTGGCTGAATCGGCGCGTAAAGCATCGATGGTGTCATCTCGGATCGGATATCCTGTACTGCCCGAAGAAACGGGCGTGACGGCCGCCCGCCACAGAGCCGATTCAATCGCACGGCCGATCGGGCGCTGGAGGTGGGCAGCTTCATGCATGGCACAGCTTTGCGCGGTTGGATCATCCGATGCGATGAAATGGGCGATGAGTTCTCGTGCCGGTGTCCCCGTAGTACCCGCCACGACCCGCAAACCGGTCTGTATCGCATGGGGCTGTTGGCGAAAGCACTCACTGATATCTTCAATATTGCTCGTCCGGCAACCCCATTGAATTTCATTGGCTGCATGTTTCTTCGAAAGCAAATCCGCCCAGAGGAGAAAGCGGATGAGCCCGAGTTTCAATGCATCGATATCAAGCATGGGACGGTATGGCTCAATTCGACCCCAATAATATCTTTTCAGTTCAATGACTTGCTCGTGGTCGCAAGCATGGGGTGAGTATGCCTTCAGATGATGAATGCCCGCCCATCGGACCAGGTAATTCCGTGCTCTTTGCTGATCTTGAGGTGAAATCGCGGCCCATTGCCTGAGCTCCCCAAGACGGCTCCCTGCAAACACCAGTCCGAATGAAGCGGTCGGCCGACGCAGCGCGGTAAGCGCCAGAGCGATCGCATCGGTATGGTTATTATAAAAATATCGCTGACCTTCCCAGTTAAAACGCTGATAGCGGCTGACTTTGCCCGACAGAGCGAGTCGCACAATAATCTCGGCTGAGACATGCGGGCAGGCCCGTAGAAGGTGAATGAATTCCCGGCGGCATGCCGCTCGCGTGTGCGCTGCGGAGCGTTGATCAACAATCGGATAAAACGGTGGTATGGGTAATGGACGTCGATCGTCATGTTGAATTTGGGCCGACACGAGGGGTAGTAAAGCGGAGAGATGATGCATCAGCACATCGGCAGCGGTTTGGCGGTCAATCAGATGAAAGTAATACCGATGCCCATATCGGGGATATCCATGGGGTACCGGGTACTGTGGCGCGACAATATTTAGAATTGATGTCATCTGGGGCCCCGGTGGGTAAGGTGCCCAGCCTCGCGAGGCCGGACAAAATTCCATGGAAGTCAGAGATCCCGTATCAATCATCAGCCAATATAACTCTCGAATACCGGTTTTGTCTGGCGGTACAACACTCAAGCACTTCATCACCGAGAGACGCACTCGCTCCGATGGGTCAAGCAGCAGAGCATCAAGTAATGGATCGGTCAGTTTTGGGTCATGCAGATTCCCAATCGCCCGGACTGCCATCAATCTCTGCCGCACCGAAGGTGAAAACGAATAACCCCAGATCCGCGATTGCTCCAGTTGGGTCTTCGCATTCATCAGTTCTGTTCTCACCGCCGACGGTTGGTATCCCAACCACTGCGTCATCCGAATGGAGCCGGCCGCAGCCATCAATTTCGATCGAACGATGCCCATATTCACGCGGCCGGGTGGATTTGGAATCGATGCCTCGAAACGCAGCCTGGAATGCAGATAGGTTTCGAGTTTTTGAGCCGTGTCGGCGTGAACGTGTGATAGGGGCAGAAGTGTGGCGGCAGCCGTCAGGCGCAAGAGTGCCCGCCCCAGGCTTTTGGTGGCGAGGCGTCGACCGGTGTGGAGAAGCATTTCCGCATAAATTGCCGACCGTATTGCCATGTCTCATCAACTCCGTGTATAACTTTTTCTTGGCAACGACCAAAGTCACTCAGATTGCGAGATGCCATGAATTCAAAATTGCCAAACCTTCTGCTTTTATCCTCTCAATGGTTGAAAACCGCAAGGAGCAATCCACAACCGGCTGCGAGATCGGGCGGATTCGTTGCGATTCTGGTAATCCTGGCAACAATTGGCACGGCGCGCATAGTCAGCGCTCGCCAGCTACCGCCGCCGCACAGTGCCGGATTCGTACCGATCAAACTCCTTCATTTTGCGCCGGCAGGCAACGCGCGGATGACAACCAGCATTGCGGTCGGCAATGACGGCAATGTCTGGATCGGTACTGAAAGCGGAGGGGTGTGGCATTGCGTCATTCAATCGGGATTAATCGGACGCGTGCCCATCATCCTGAAAAACGTATCACGTAAGGGACTACCCCTTCCCGCGAATGTATACGCCTCAGCCGTCGATCATGCCAACAGAATTTGGCTTGGATCTCTGCGGCACGGTATCTGCGTGATCTCAGGCAATCGAGCTCGCCTTTACAGCCCGATTTCGGGGCTCGGGCCGGATCGTCGCTCTGTCAACGGTCCCCTGGGAAACCGCATTTTCGCCGTTGCCGTATCCCCGATCGATGGAAGTGTCTGGATCGGTACCGATTGCGGTATCGCTCGCTATAAACCCGAAACGCGGCAATGGATTTACTACACAGCCGCCGACGGGCTTGCCTCCGATGCTATTTCCTCGCTGGCATTTGCACCCGATGGTACGGTCTTTGTCGGGCTTGCATCTGCAGGGCTCTCGATCGGGTCGCCGCGCGATCATTACCACAGCTGGCGGCATGTCGGCGGGCCGTTGCACATTCCGCTGACCCCATCGGGCCGGGGCCTTCCATGTCCGTATGTCAACGCGATTGTGATCGCGGCGGCAGATTCTCCAAACGGCGGGGGAGATCATGCGTACCGGGTATATGTGGGCACCGATGATGGACTGGCAATCGGCACACAGAACGGCCGCCGATGGATGTATGTCCGTGGTAGTAATTATATACTTAAAGATAAGTATATGTATCCGCCGCCGCTGAAATCCCGCCCCCCGCCCCCGCAGACGCTTATGTCGTCCGATTATGTCACCGCCTTGGGCGTTGAGCCCGATGGTACCATTTGGATCGGTCATCGCACGACGGGAGTGGACATCCTTACGCCGGCTGCCGGGGCCTCCGCCGTCGCGGCGCCGGGTGTTTTTACGCCGCTGAAAGCCCTCAACGGCCATTTTATCTCAGCCATTGCCGTGGTGCCCCATAGGGGGACGTTGGTCGGTACCTATGGCAGTGGTGTGTACTGGTTCAAGAGTTCGCCTGGCCCGCTTTCTACGGTCATCCATGACGCTACCGGACACTATCGGCCACGGGCTGCCTTACCAAAGCCGGCTCCCTTGCCAAAGCCTGCATCTGCACCCACAGCGACGCAACTCGTGCGGATGATGCAGACGATGAAAGCAGGCTTCGGGGCTCCGCCGACTGCCGCCGTGCTCGGCTGCGATTGGTCCACCCAAGGGGACTGGCTGGGGCACTACGGCGTTAATTTCGCACGCCTCTGCTGCGGGACAACCGAGTTTTCCGACGCCCAGGAACAGTTTTTTGGTGGGAAAGGGCGATGCGAGATCGTACGCGAAGAGTCCCCATACCCGCAATTTTTCAATCAGGGGGATTGGGCATGCTATCTGGCGTGGCCAAACTCGACGCTCCGGTCCACACTCTATTTCCCCGACGCCCGAATGCGGGTCGAAGGAGAGTGGAATGACGCCGGCGGCCGTTACCCGCGCCTCACCGACGGCCCCGACATGTGGCTCGATGTACGGATTCCGAGCGGCATTTATGCCCTGAGCTTTTATTATCACAACAAGGATGGGCAGCGTGGCATGAACAAAATCCGTGATTACGTCGCGATGGTTTATCCGGGCGCTAAGAATCCGACCTATGCGCTGCAACATGAAAAACCCCTGGCCGTTGCACGAATCTATCAGTTCTTCGGCGGCGAATACTGTCGCTTTCTCCTCAAGGGACCGGGTGATTATCAGGTCCGCCTGAAGCGAAATTATGGATTCTGGATGCCGGTGCAGGGGATGTTTCTGGATCGCCTTTCCCGCCGACATCCTGGCACCGACTATGATCACCTCGACGGCCTGCCCGTTCACAATTATCGACCGCCGAACATAGTGCCCACCGCCAAAATCAAGGCATCAGCGGCGTGGCGGCTCTGGCGATTGACCCGGCAATCAGGGGCGTGGGGACCGGCGGATCTGAAAATTCGCAGGCAGGTTCGCATTGCGGCATACCGCTATGCCGTCGCGCATCATTTCCCAAAATTATTATTGCGCCGCTGGCGTTGGGAATTGCATCTGTGGAATCATAATGACTCCCTGCGATTCAATTCCCTCATGCGTAAGCTCAACAGGCGGTAAGTCGCCCGGTTCCCGAGCGACATGACCGGAATTTCACGCCATCTATACCTGATGTCGCGCAACAGCGGCCGGTGAAGCTTTCATCATCTGCCACGGCCGTGAACCCATCATCGCCCTTAATTCGTCGGCAGGCGTGTTAAGATCCAACCACCGTTCATATTGATCGGGTGCGAGAATAACCGGCATGCGGCGATGAATGGGCTCCATGAATTCATTGGGCGCGCAGGTGAGCATCGCGACCTCATCTTCCTGCCATATCCCGGCGAAACAGAATAACCGATCATCCTGATAATGAATCAGCGTCATCTGTTTTCCCGGCCATTCATAGAACCCGTCCGCCGGCAGCAGGCAGCGACCTGTCGTAAAAGCGTCACGGAACGTCGGCTTCTGATCGGCAGTCTCAGCCATGGCGTTGAAGATCCTTTTGCTGCTGTCCCATTTTGCTCGAAAGCCCCACTCCGCCATCTGCACCCGCCGTCCTCCGCCGTCAGATCGTAAAATCGGAACCCTCTGCGAAACGGAAATATTCAGGCGTGGGCTGAGTTGTGACATGGTGTCAGGATCAATCGCTATGCCCAGGTGCACGGCAATCTGTGATGGCGAACTGGTGAGTCTGTAGCGAGCACACATGACGAAAATTTACCATGAAACTTGCATTTACGTCAGCCGAAGACTCCGGTTGCAGCCGGTGCAGCATCTTGCCATCTTGAATTCGAGACAATGCGTACCGCTGGTGAATGGCCGCTGCGCCTCACCCCACCTTACTGCTGCGACCGTACCGTCTCAGCACACCGATCACCACGCCTTGAATCTTCAGATCGCCATCAATGTAGATGGGTTGCATGCTGCCGTTCGCCGGCTGAAGTCTGACGCGGCCATTCTCACGGTAGAATCGTTTGAGTGTTGCGGAACCATCCTCGAGAAGCGCCACCACAATCTCCCCATCGCGTGCGGTGGTGCGCTGCTCGGCAATGACCATATCGCCGTCGGCAATATGATCTTCAATCATGGAATCGCCCCGGACCCGCAGCATAAAAGTCTGCGACCGCGATGCAAACAGGTCCCGCAGGTCGATATGATCCGGGTTTTCAATCGCCTCGATCGGCTTGCCGGCCGCGATAGACCCCATCAATGGCAGGATTCCGCTGCCGCTTAACGCCGGAAGCTTAACTCGTGGGCTGAGGTTCAAAGAGCGAGCCTTGTGCTTCTGTCGATCCAGAAGGCCTTTTCGCTCCAGTGCCTGTACGTGCTCGAAAACGGTGACTTTCGACACGCCGAGTTGATCGGCCAATTCCTGCATCGTCGGGGAATAGCCCTCCCTTCGACGCCAATCGTCGATCGCTTGCAGGATTTTGAGTTGTTTGGGTGTTGGATTCATAAGTCATCTCCGGGAAAAGCTGGTCTGAAACTTCGGTCAAGGATGGCCCACTCGACGCGAATGGTCTTGCACATGAAAGGTCGACGCGTTCGGCCGCCGTTACGCCGAGGTGCATGATGGCGGATCGCGGTCGGGGTAAAAAACCCCGATGGGCAATCCAGGGTGAATATTGGCTGTGCTGCCCGCAGGTCCGGCATGGCGCCAGCCAATGGGGATGTTCTTCTGCCCGATGTATCCGACCAGGATGGTCGCCGATGAAAAGCTTCTTGAATTCATCCGATAAAAGTCGCAGTGGGCTGGTGCCGAGAGGGGGTACTTCCGCACACTTATGTCCGGTGTTACTGGATTTAGACGCTTCGCCCGCACCGACAGACGCAGGAATTAAGGCGGCCTTTTCGTTTTCCAAAGTTGTGGTTGGTCGTCCTCGCCCTGCGAACCAATCGACGACATATTCTCCCCCCGGCCCAAAGGTGCAAAGTGGGGCTGTCTGCTGGCATAACGGATGATGCGGACTCAGCGATCCATGTCCATTCACACGGGAGGGCCGTATGCGTATCGCGGAGATTTTTCTTATATCTTTTTGTCCGATCAGAGGTCGGATGTATGACGGCGATTTAATTTTCATCTTTCCGGACTCCTTTCCCGCTTTTTAACGCCATCCTTGGCAGCCACCGTTCGGCTTTATCACCATTCGTCTCTTTCCTTATTCGACCGTTCAAGCTAAAAGGCTTGAACCTTTCTGTAAGGAATCTGTTTGGTATCTTATCCTAACGTTATACAAACGCAAGTCAACTTCCGGTTCTCAAACTGGAAATACCCCAAAATCGTACTGCTCAGGCCGGTTTAACCTCATAGGGTCTAAATCCCAGATGCCGGTTCTGATGGCCGTGACTATGGGCGGCAAAAGTTGAAGAATTTTCTTGTATCTTCGGGAAAGGCGAGTTAATCTATCATGCAGTCACATCTACGCTTGTGTCGGTGGATGGTCGGAGAGGTACGTCGCAAGGAGTTATCCATGTCGTGTGTGAAGGTGCCTGCTGTCAGACAATTTGAAAATTTAGTCCATGTGAGCGGGCTCAGTTCGGCACTGATCCAGGATCATTACAAACTCTATTTAGGCTATGTCCATAAGGCTCATGAACTTTGTTGCCACCATGGCCAGGCCGTTCGCCAGAAACGCAGCGCCACCGACAACGATCTGCGCAATCTCAAGCGAGATCTCACCTTTACTCTGGCCGCAGCTCGGAATCACGAATTGTATTTCAGTCTCCTTGGCAGCGGGGAGGTGGATCGGCCCCGTTTACTTTCCGACGCCGTCAAGTCAGATTTCGGATCGTTCGACAATTTTCTCTCCGATCTGACCAGGACAGCCCTCTCAACTCATGGCTGGGTATTTACCGTGCTCGATCATCACTCAGGGCACTTAATCAACATCACATCGGCCCAGAATGGGCAATTTCCCATGTGGAATGCCACACCGGTCATTGCGATTGATATGGCCGATCATGCCTACTATTACGACTATGGCTCGCGTCGGACGGAATATCTCAATGCGATCATCAGAAATCTCAATTGGCAGAATGTGGTGGTTAATCTCCAGTCCGCCCTCGATGCCATGATGGCGGCAGGTCTTGCCGTAGCAGTTGAAAAATTCGGCCCCGGTAGCGATCCGTCCGATGCTCCTACGACCGCCGAACTGGCCTCGGCTCATGCCGCCGGCGTTTAGGCCAATACGTTCTCTCATCGGCGCAGACCAGGCTTTCATTCTGACATCCGTTGGGACCGTTTCTCGGAGATTTCAAAGTTGTTACAATGTCGGCTGGTGCGATTGGTAGTTGATGGAGCGGCGAATGATGGCGTCAAATCGACCTCGGAACATAACCCACTCGCGCAGTCAACCTGTGCGGGTTCTGATGGCCGTGCTCATTTTTCTGCTGCCGATGTCCATGGGACTCGGCGGATGTACGGAGGAGTTATTCGCTCACCGCGATGAATCCGCTCGGCAGAAAGCTCTCTATTTTCCCGACCCTCACCCTATTGAAAATTACAATCGATACGGTCAACCGAGCAACAATCCGCAGAATTTTTCCGGCGGCGGAGGGTTCTGATCCCTCGCAGGTTTACGGAAAACTCTGGCCCATGCCAGATTGCATCGGGAAATTTAATACACACCCGAGATAATGGCCCAATCTATGCATTGACTTAATCACGGTCCGCAAATAAAATTCCATCGCTTTACTTCGGATTGCACCAGTTTCTCGTGGGAGGTATTCATCGCGTGCTGAACGTCAATAAAATATTTGCCAAGCTTCTTGTCGCGTCAATCATCGGTCTGGGATGTGGCACGGCGTTCGGTGGGACAGTTGTTTTAACTAATGGTGATCATCTGACCGGCCGCATCACACAGCTTACACCCTCGCGCGTGGTGATCAATACGTCCTACGCCGGCGGCGTGGTGATTAAACTCAGCAGCGTGCAGACCATCACCAGTCAATCACCGGTTAAGCTTACATCGACCGACGGAAAAATTTCACTGGTGACGGTCTCGTCGGCGCCGGGAGATCAGGGATGGATCACACATGCCGTTCACCCCGTTACGACCCGTGCAATCCCCGCAGACCTGCCGCCGCTGGCTCTGGTCAAAAAAGCGCCCCCTGCGCCAACACCGGTTTCTATCTTCGGTCCGGACTGGGACAACGAACTCGACCTCGGCGCAACCAACACCACCGGTAATTCAAACAGCACTTTATTCAACGGCGAACTGCGATTTCACTTCCGTCACAAGCCGGATAATCTGCTGATCTCGCTCGCTGGCGGATATGGAGTGACCAACGGCAGCCAGTCGCTCGGCTTTTTCCAAAGTGATCTGCTGTGGAAGCGGCAACTCAATGAGTTCAAACCCCATTGGGCGAAAAAGGTGTTCCTCTTCCTGCAGAATACGAACCTCTATGACGCCATTCAGGGTATTTCCATTCGGAGTGATACAGAAGGTGGTTTGGGTTATTATCTGTGGGATAATAAAAAATCGGAATTTGATCTCCGCGCCGGCCCCGGTTACACCTACGAACGGTTTTTCCACGGCCAGAGTTACAGCTACATCAACGGCATCGCGGCCGCGCATTTCCGATATCAGATCGCCAGACACGTTAAATTTACGCAGACAGCCGGATACGTATCATCCCTCGAAAATGCATACAACTACCAGTTAAATGCGACCAGCGCGCTGTATCTCGGCCTTCCGCACATCGTGCGTGGGATGGGGCTGCGATTCTCATTTACCGATCTCTACGATAATGCGGCGGGAACGCAGGGCCTCAAACGCAATTCAACGTTGATCCTCGCGGCGCTTACATTCAAATTTTAGCCTGTTGGTTAACACAGGCTCCCTCGGAGAGTACTCGCTGGTCAATCAGCTCGACCAGATGTGTGACTATTCCGCCGCATGACCCACTGCTGCTGATTGCACGCCAGTTTCCCCGTCGCTAAACTTCCGATGTCGGCCTGAGAGTGGAATCTTGGCAAATTTTGCACGCCATCGAAAGCTTGCAGAGGCCTCTTCGCGGAGGCAAAATCGATAGAGGTGTGGTCATGCGTGAATATCTAAAGATGCTTTTTCGTGTCAGGGTTGCTAACCGCAGATGTGCACTCCGACCGGCGGTTTTTCTGCTGGCCTTCTTGGCGACCACCGCCCTGGCGGATGCTAAAACGTGGACCATTAAAAATGTCTCATCAGGTTTGAGTTTCACGCTCTCATCCAAAACAGGTCATTATCAGGTACAATGGCAAGAGGCACATTGGGCCTTCGCCGGCATCACGGTCGAACCCCCAATTCATGTTCATCAGGCGACGATCAGCGGACCGTTCGGAAGAGAAATCCGTCTGGCGTGGCGCGAACCGGGCAGTCGCACTCGATATTCCGTCTCGATGATGCAAACGGAGCCGACGCTCGTATTTAGCGCCACCGATGAAACACCCGGTGCTCAATTTCCCCTCTTCCATCGGGCACCGAAGCATTTGCTGCATTTGAGTCTCAGCGGCAGGACGTTTACCCCGCCGGTGTTCAAACTCGTCGATACCGCCACGCCCTGGGTATTTTTTAACCGGCGCTATCAAACCTGCATCTTTGCGCCTGCAACTGAAATTCTTGTCTCACGTCTTTATGGTGATGGACGCAGCCTCATGGCAGACGGTTTTAATAAAGGCGTCGTCGGCACCGCACTCAAAGAACCCCATCGAACGATTATGATATTTGGAAACGGTATTCGCAGAACCATTGCTGCGTGGGGGCAGGCCTTTCGTAAACTGCGTCATCGTCCGGCCACGCCGCAGGACGCGTCTCCTGTGCTGCGGGATTTTGGCTATTGGACGGATAACGCCGCCGCCTACTTCTACAATTATGATAAAAAATATGGCTATACGGGTACGCTTTTGAAGGTGGCGTCCGAATACCGGCAGAATCATATTCATCTCGGTTATATCGAACTTGACAGTTGGTGGTATGAAAAAACGCATCACCTCTACAACGGCTCTAAATTGTCACCGATGAATCCGTATCTTCCGGCGCACAACACCTGGAATCATTTCGGTGGGACGTGGCTTTATCAGGCGGCGCCGGAACTTTTCCCACATGGTCTTGACGCATTCCACAAAGCTATCGGTCTTCCTCTCGTCGTACACGCCCGATGGATCGCACACGATAGCCCGTATCATCGTAAGTATCACATCTCCGGCGTCGCACCCTCCGATCGCGCTTATTGGATGTCACGAGCGAAATATCTGGCTGCAAACGGCGTGAGTGCTATGGAGCAGGACTGGCTCGTCCGCATTTATCAATGGTCACCCCAACTTCATGTTCATCTGTCGCTTGCCCGTGATTTTACTCACGGTATGAACAACGCACTGGAATCTCATCATATCGCCATTATTTATTGCATGGAGACCAGCCGGTTCCTGATGGAAGCCGGTGCATTGCCGGACGTTTTCGCCATGCGTGGATCATACGATCGATTCCTCAAATTGCGATGGCGAAACTTCATCTACAATTCCATGTTCATCCACGCCGTCGGCGCCTGGCCGTGGTCCGATGTTTTCATGAGTAATGAACGCGGAAACATGCTCCTCTCGCTGCTTTCCGGTGGACCGGTGGGGGTCGGTGATCCGCTTGAGGGTGTTGATGGGAGTAAGTTCATTGCTCACAGCGCCGGCTCGCTGCACCTGGGCGATCCACTGGGTCGGATTGATCCGAAGAATATTGACATGGCCACGCGGGCGGATGGCCGGCTGGTGAAACCGGCGGCTCCGCTGATGCCGACCGATCAGACGATCGTCAATGATGCTCTGGGACGGAAGATTCCGCTGGTGGCCACCACGCATACCGGCAGGCATATTCGAAGCACCCTGGTGTTTGTGTATCGCCGTACCGGGTTTCATTCCACCGTCATTCTCACGCCGCGCAGTCTCGGTCTTGATCCGCATGGGGTGTGGATTGCGAGAAATGATTTCACCGGCCAAACCGTCCTGTTTAATCGTGATCATACGATACGAGTTACCCTGGCACCTCATAAGTGGGCGTATTGGGTTTTGGCTCCGCTGCTTCCATCCCGGATAGCGTTTTTTGGTGATCTTGAGCAGATGGTGCCGGCGGGTCGTCAGAGAATCGCCCATCTTGCGTCTGTCGAGGGTGTGCATCAGGGTGTGGGATTGCAGACGGTATTTGCCATGGGAGAAAAAGATATCCCGCTGACTTTCTACTCCTTCCACACGCCGGAAGTGATGGTACACGGTCACGTGTTGTCGGTATCGGAATCCAATCGGATATCGCACCTCTTCCATGTGATGATTCCGGTGAAATATGCGACGCAGAAGGTATTGCAGCATCATAAGGTGGTCCGCATGGCGAACACACTGATTCTCAATTCCGGGGACAGGGCGAACGCATACTAAATTTTGTTTGGTCTTGGCAACTTGGTGATGGGGTGTTAGGATTTTGTTCAACTGAGCCTCGGATCCGCGTAGCTTGGGAAAAATGAACGACCAATGAAAGGAGCTTTGGCATGGAGGCCACAAGCAAGACGGACCTTGC
>JAJZNY010000392.1 GCA_021852245.1 Planctomycetota bacterium
CTGATGTTGTCCGCCCATTTAAAGTTGATCTCCGCAGGCATGGAGCCTTTGATACCCAATACGGATCGTGGAATCGCCATTTGCATTTGATTGCCCTTGACGCAGATACGAGCCTTTCCTGCGGGGGTCCACAGGTATTTGCCGTCGACATCTTTCTCAACGATTGAAGTGCGATCGTTGAGAACCTGCCGATCGACTACATAATTAAAACCCATCCATTGACTGCTGCTGGCGTGGGGAATCTGTAAAAACAGAAGCATCCAGGATTTATCCCGCCAGGATGTAAGGGGTTTACGGGTCTTAACCCAGAGATAAATATTGGATGAATCGTATGTAAATTTGCTTGCCACAATGTCATTGCGACCGGTATTGTTGATATAATGTGTAGTTCCCCAGCCGGGTGAATTCCGGTGTACCGCCAGACCCACGTTATTGATAAACAGGGGGCCGATCTTATTCCATTGAGAAAATGGGCCGCGGATATGAATCACCGCAGGGCGGACGCAAGGCAGGCGATGGACGCCCTTATAACGACGTATATTGGCAACCATCTGATAATAATAGTTATCGCCAAACCCGCCATAAAGACCCCCTTTATTCTCCTTCATAGGTTCGATATCCCGGCTGAATTCGGGGCTGTATTCATCCACAAATACCGGTTGGCCCTTGGAGACCCAGCGACCGGCAAAATAGTTTTTGCTCAAAGCAGGTCTGCAACCACAGGTCCACTCATTCCAACCCGTTATAAAAATAAAGGCTGGATCAACACGGAGAGCGTGCTGCCACTGTTCCGCGAAACAGATACCGCGCCCTGGGTGTTCCCGATTTTGGGCGGGTTCAACACCGTTATACGAGCTTCGCCCTGTACTGCCGGTGGCCCAGCCAGCGGCCGCCACCGGCATTTCTTCTGGAACATGCGGATTCATATGCCAAGCGTATAACCAGTTAAGCTTATGCGCAGTCTCAGCCCTCCGAGGCGTGTTATTCCAACTCCATCTATTCTTCCCCCCGGTATGTTCCCAGCAATATCGCAGGGTAAAAAAATGCCGGATAGTGGCTGGTAATTTATGAATATTGCCGTAAATGAGCATCAGCGGCTTACCATCCCAATAAAACCACAGTTTTTTGGCCAATCCTCTCTTATAAATGTTTTGGTAGTCTGCAGTCCATGCGCCGGTGCCCCCATGAAAGATGAAATGACCTGCACTACGTACCGCGCCCCTGCCTGCAAAACAGACAAAATCCGGTACGGTATTGCCCAAGGCTCTCATATGTAACCATGTCTTGAATAATTTTTCGTCTACCTTGAAAAACGTCACTCCATAAGTGTTATCCAGTATGATCGTATTAATACCCGCATCGCCGAGCATGACGGCGTGTTCACGCAATACAAATGGATTCGAATCGATGTAGAAGCCGAATAAAGGCTCGCCCCACCAGTGAGGGGAATACAGCGGTCCCACGACCGCGTTCGGAGTCTTTTCGAGGATGGCCGCATTATTCCATATGCGTTGACCCGGACGATTACTATGCGTGAAATAGAATATTCCGACCGTTTTGTCAGGTTTGGGTGGTCCAACCTGCCGGTAATCCGGCAGCACACGTCCGAGCCCATCGACGGCTCCCCATGTATCGGGTCCGGCGACGGGAATCACGGCGTGTCGATGACCGGAATGCCATGGAGCGGCACATGACGCATCAGATAGGCATAGCCCCGTAAAGAGGATGATAATCCCCGTCACGATCGGTCTTGAAAGTCGATGAAGGGCTGAGCCAAAGTTAAAACTCATTCTCCTCGGCTCCAGTTCCTAAAAAGAGTATGAATATTTGGTAATCGTTTCAAATTTTTCCATCCGTCAGATTTACCAAGAATCTGACACTGGTTTCCATTGTATTCAAACGTCGATAAAACAAACAATTGTATTTTTGAAACAAAGTATCTTCTGCTTGATTCCGGTCATAGCGGCGCGCTCTCACCGATGAGAATTGGCCGCCGTAAACCGGAGACGCAAATAAAATAACTGCGATTCAAGCACGTTGGTCTTTGCAAAGTGGCACCATCATACGCTAATATCCCTTGGCATAAGAAGTTGCCGCTACCGCATCGGCGCCACACACTCACGAAAGCCCAATAAGATAGGGCGCCACCGGCGGCTGGGGGACCATGAGATTCGTGGGCTGGGTAATCAGCCGTCACACACCAACGCGCAAAATGGCGAGGAAAAAAACCACCATGGCCAGAAAACCGTACAGCAAAATGCGATCACAGTTGTGGAAATTCATCGAGATCAACCGCCAGTTGCAGGAACAAAAACGCACCGGGCGCCCATGCACAAAAGAAACCTTGCTCAAGGGCCTCCGCTACGATGTCAATGAGCGAACCCTTCGCCGCATGATTGAAGTCATGCGCGACGAGCTCGGCGCTCCGATCATCTACGACCGATCCATGCAAACCTACCGATTGCTGCATGATCAGTGGCGCATGCCGAATATTTCCCTTGATGAGGCTGAGTTGCAGGCGATGGCAACCGCCATCCAAGCCGTCAGACCGGTTTTGCCCAAAACAATGTCAGAGCGCCTGGATATGTTGCTGGCGAAATTGCTGGATGCCTTACCGCTCAGCCGTTGCGACGCCGTCCGACGGGCTCAAGGCCAGATTGAATTCGTCCCGGCCCCGATTCTGTCTAAAGGCATGGAATGGTTGGAATCCCTTTACAAGGCGATTCTTGATCGATATTCCGTGGATATGGTCTACCATGTGCCAAGCCGGGATGAAAATACCCGGCGCCGCTTTGACCCCTATTACCTGCGCAACGTCCAAGGCATCTGGTATGTCGTCGGTTATGACCACCTCACGAAATATTGGCCGATCTTCAAACTGGCGCGAATTCGAGAATTAACGGTCTCTGAGGACTTATACACCGTCAAACCCTTCAGCGCCGCAGAATATTTCAAA
>JAJZNY010000260.1 GCA_021852245.1 Planctomycetota bacterium
CCCCGATCCCCAATATCCCCGCCATCAATCCCGCCACAAACATGATCCCCATCGCCGGCGGCACATGGGCGGAATTGTAGTACACTTCCCGGTTCATCCGCTTGTCAAAATAGCTTCCCTGTAATTTGAGAAAGTTGGCCAGCCGATCGTTGGTGATATTTTTTGGCAATTCGTCGCCGATTTTGAACATCACGGGAATCAGCGACACCAGCAGAGTGACGCCGAAAAGAATCGAAAGCAGCTGCGCATTGAGTAATTTCGCCAGCACCGCCGCACCGACGATGGCCCCGGTGGCGGTGGAGAGCTCAAGAAACATCGCAATGCGGACATTGGTGATGTGATCCCGTACGTAAACCGCTCCGGCACCGGAGGAAACCGCGATAACCGAAACAATGCTCGCCCCGATGGCGTCTTCAATCGGCAGCCCCATGAAAATGGTCAGCACCGGCACAATCACAATGCCTCCGCCGAGCCCGCTGATCGACCCCACCACACCTCCCACGAAAGACATGAGGGCGATTTTCAGTACCCAAATCAAAGATGCCATTGACACGTAGGAGCTACCCCCAATTCCATATTAAGCCGCCGGCCCATACCCGGCTAAATCCGGTGCATGGAAAGCGTAGAGGATTATCTCCGGATGTTCAAATGCCCGATGCTGTTCCGGCGAAATCGGAAAACATTTCTATTCTCTGCAGTACGCGCGGTCTGCCTTAGCGGCCGGCCCCGGCCCTCTGCGGTGACTCGTGCGCGGATGCGGGCAGCCGCGGTATGGCATGATCCATCCGATATTCGCTGCGAGTGACGCCATTGGGTGTCATGCTGCTTTTCAGATCGCATGCATGTGCCTCGGGCCCGTAGCCGAAATCGCTTTCCACCAGCGTTTCAATCTGCTTCATTTCCGCCGGCGAAAGGAAATCGCTCTGCGACGCTGCGGCGACAAACTCCGTCAGTTCCGCTTCGGTGGCGATGTTCGGCTGCACCGAGATCAGCGTGGGGAATGTCAGCAGCCATTTAATTGCAAGCTGCGCCATCGTGCACTCATGGGCATGCTGAATATCGCGAAGTTTTTCAACCTTTTTAAGTCCGTACACCAGCCAGTTCCGATCACGAAACTTGCGATGGTCCGTGAAGGTCATATTTTCGGTGTAGATATCCTGCAGAATGCCCGAACTGTGAGGCACGCGGCTGATGATTCCGGTGCAGCCGGTCGCCTCGCTGCGGCGGCAGAACTCCAACCCCGGGTGCTGCTCGAGCATATTAAACACCGTCTGCACCGTGGCGCAGCGCCACTGTTCAATGGCGGCGGCGCCCTCTTCCCGCCAGCCGATCGCCGGCCCCAGCGCAATACCCCATGCCCGCAATTTGCCCTCGCGGGTGAGCTGTTCCAGTTTGGTGACCAGTTCATCGCTCATCTGCGGCAATTTAATATTGTGCGCCTGCCACAGATCAATGTAATCGGTGTTGAGGCGCTTAAGGGACTGCTCGAGAGCGTATTGCAGAAAAGAGGGTGAAAAATCCTGTTTGCGCTCCCGGTGCGAGCCGGCGGTGCCCGGGTCGGAATAAAAATCGTAGCCGAACTTGGTGGAGAGGATCAGATTCTCGCGGCCGGCGTAGGCGATGGTGGGACGCATGAGTTCTTCCGCCCGGCCGTTGTCGTAGGCGTCGGCGGTATCAAAAAAATTCACGCCCAGATCAAACGCCTTATTCTGCAGGGCGACCCCTTCCGGCTCATCGGCGGCCGTCTTGCCCCACATGCCGCTGCCGTAAATAAAATTGCCGAATGACAGAGCGGAGACTTTCATATCGGTATTGGGAATGGAACGATAAAGCATAAAACAAACTCCGAGGCCAAACGCCAAAAACGCAAGCCGTAGCCGGGCATGTCAATCGTTACATACCGCCGCGGCCCGAAACCAAGAGTTTACAGTTTTTTGCCTCAGGTTTATAGCGGCGTGAAAATGGGGGGCGGAGGCGATACCTATTCACTCTCTGCCGGCGCCTTCACTCCGTTATTTAGTTGGCTATTGGGTCATAACCGGTGCGACCTCAAACGTGATGAAAGGTTTACAACGGTGTTCCTTGCCAAACTGGCTGAAAACGCCTATCGCATTTCGCCGGGGGTGGGGCGACGCTAAGATGCTTCATGGGTTTCGCGGCTGCTGGGCGCCGTCGCGGACCGCGTGTTAACGTTTTTGGAGCCACAGAACATGGAAGTGATCGATGTTGTCCTGATCGCCGGCGATGGAATCGGGCCGGAAGTTACCGCTGCCGCCTGCGAAGTGATTAAGGCTGCCGGGGCACCGATCCATTGGCTTCCGATGCCCGCTGGCGTTGCCGCCATTGAAAGCCACGGCGATGTGCTTCCGGCCGTAACGCTCGACGCCCTGCGGCAGGTGAAGGTGGGGCTTAAGGGGCCCGTGGGAACGCCGATCGGAGGCGGGTTTCGCTCGGTGAATGTCACCCTTCGCAAAGCGCTTGATCTGTACGCCGCCGTGCGGCCCGTGCGCAGCCTGCCCGGCGTGAAAACGCGCTATGAAAATGTCGATCTGGTGATATTTCGCGAAAACACCGAAGGGTTATATACCGGCATTGAAAATGAGGTGGCCCCCGGCGTGGTTACCAGCATGAAGGTGGCTACGGAAAAGGCTTGCACCCGCATTGCCGAAGCCGCATTTGAATATTGCCTGCACCGCGGGCGCGCCAAGGTAAGCGTGTTTCACAAGGCGAACATCATGAAGCTCACCGATGGGCTGTTTCTGCGCTGCGCCCGGGCTGTGCGCGAAGCCCGCTATCCGCAGATTGCCTATGAAGAGGTGATCATCGACAACGCCTGCATGCAGTTGGTAAAGGACCCGAGCCGCTTTGACGTGCTGCTGATGGAGAATCTTTACGGCGATCTGGTGAGCGATTTATGCGCTGGACTGGTGGGGGGGCT
>JAJZNY010000282.1 GCA_021852245.1 Planctomycetota bacterium
TTCCCCTCATCGGTATCGTCTATTCACGCGGGCTCGATCCGCAAGGCGTATTCTCCGCCGCCGGTCCGATTCTCACCGCTTTTCATGAAAAAAACAGCGGTAATCCGACTGCGGCAGGACTTGAATCCGCCATGGAGGAGGCGAGCTCGGCACTGGCGAAACGGATAGCCGTGATTGCACCGATAAATCAATTGATTCCCAAGCTCAGCGGATCGCAGGTCGCCGGGCTATTGAAATCTGCTCCTGATCCGCGGTCCCGCGCCAGGCTCCTGTATGCCCTGCGGCGATCACTCCTGCACGTGAAAGATAATCTGCCCGACCGGGCCGATTCGTTTTATGATCTCGTTCGCGTGCCGGGGGTCGGTGGTGACGGGCCCGGCGATCCTTCACTGATTCAATGGCCGATGTGGTATCTCTCGCTGGTCGGACGCACGGTGCCCGTGACGGCGGTATCCCATCAGGGAAGGCCGGACGATCGGTTCACGGATCTGATTGTTGGTGCCATAAAGCCCGCGAGCATCTTCCCGCTGCGGGCCAGTCGTGAAAAAATTCCTCTCTGTACGGATATCCCTTTTGATCTCGATGACGCTTTCATATCGCATTCTGAAGCTTATCTGGCCGATTGTCTGCGGGCCGGTCAATCATCGGCTCCGGACCTCCCCGATGAGGGACGTTGAATTCGCATCATGTGAAATATCCGTCACCGCCCGGGCTTTGGCGCAGATCTCGGCAAATTCCATCTCCGGATCGCTGTCGGCCACAATTCCGGCCCCGGCTCCATAGCAGAACCGGCCCGATTCCCATACCGCGGTGCGTATGGCAATATTAAAACTGCCCCGGCCGCAGCCGATCCATCCAATATTGCCACAATAAATACCCCGCGCACCGGGCTCGAGTTCACTGATGATCTCCATGGCACGAATCTTCGGCACGCCTGTGATCGATCCGCCCGGCAGCATACCTGCAAGAATATCCCCCCAAGGGTGCAGCGCCGTGCCGCGAATGACGGCGTAGGTCTGCCAGACGCTTGGCAGGGCCTCGATTCGTCTCGGATCAACAATCTTCACGCTGCCCGTGGCACACACCCGTCCCAGGTCATTGCGTAATAAATCAGTGATCATGGCAAGCTCGGCCTGTTCTTTTTCGCTTTGCATCAGGCTCTCAGCCGCCTGCCGATCCAGATCGTGATCCTTCACGTTGCGCCGCCGGGTCCCTTTAATCGGGCAGGTGATCAGTTCATCGCCGTTCCGGTTCAGAAACAATTCCGGCGACGTGCAGCAGATTGCCTGCGGGCCAGTTCGGATGTACGCCGAATATCGCCCCGGATTGGCGGCGTACATGTCCTGCCACAATGCCAATGGATCGGCAGCTTCACCCAGCCAACGGCGGCTGAGATTCAGCTGATAAATATCACCCGCCGCAATATAGTCGAGCACCTTCAACAAAGCCGATATGTATTCGTCCTTCTGCGGAGCACTCACCTGCCGCAGAATGATGCGAGGGCGCAGGGGTTCCCTTTCAGCCTCCATCAGACGAGCTTTCATGTCATCGATCAATCGGTTGTCCGGTACTTGGCCGATGGATGTCGCGGCCAGCAACCACCGACCGGGTTCAGGTGAAATATAATATTGCTGATAATACCGAAAACTTGCGAGGATATCCGTCCTGTGGTGTGGCGGCAGTTCAATCCCTCGCCCCGCTTCATAGCTGAAATAGCCGATCCATTCTGCGCCCTCCGGCAGCGATGGTAGCTTCCCCGCGGTAAATTCCATCCAGTCGCAGAGCCTGCGGATTCCGTCACCGTAGGAAAGATGATGCTCTTCGGTTCTACAATCCGGCCTTCCGATCTCGCAAACATGTAATGCGCAACCATCCGCCTCCGCCCGAAGTTGGATTTCAATCAATGGAACGGCGGCGACGATCGTTGCACCAAACCATCCTCCCGTCAGCACGGCCATGTCGCACTTTGCCCGGTTAAGCGTCTGCGCCAGTTGGTCCGCCGTTGCCGAGCAGCCGTGCATGGCCAGCGGCGTGGCGTGAATATCTTTGGCAGCGGGGGGTAAGGTTAAATTGGTTGACAAGATTGATCCGTCCACGGCCATCCCACAGTTCAGACAAAGCCAACAAAAAACGTTACACTACCGCCCGGCGGCGGAGCATGATGCGTTGCCCCAGGATTCCATATGAGTGATCGTTGATCGGCGGTAACAGGTTGGGCTCGCAACAGGCATAGGCTCCTTCATCGGTTCCCTCATCGTGTCCGATGGAGATGATACGCTCAACACCCGGCTCCGTGGAGACCACGGGCATCTGAAACGCAGGCGGTGGCGGCAAACCGCCGGTACCCGGAGGGATCGCCGGATATGAGGAAAAGGAATGTCCAGCAATCGAACGGATTCATCTCCCGGACTTAAACGCGAAGCCGGGGTGATTGGTTTGCTCTATGCCAGTCTCGGAGCGATTATCGGTTCCGGTTGGCTTAAAGGTCCCCTTAATGCGGCGGTGCACGCCGGCCCTCTGAGTCTTTTTTCATGGATCATCGGCGGCGTCGCCATCCTGCTGCTGGCGATTGTATATGCTGAATTGGCGACCCTTTTTCCCCGCGCCGGCGCTGTGGTGCATTTTCCCCGCCTTACCCATGGTTCGTTGCTGGCGCGAATCTGGAGCTGGATATTATTTCTCGCGTATGTGAGCGTTGCCCCGGCGGAGGTCGTGGCATCATTGAATTATCTCGATGTCCTCGTGAAGCGTCTTTCTCTGCACTGGATTCCGCCGTTCATCTACCGCAGTGCCGGTGGGGCCAATCTACTTACCGGAACGGGCATGATCATCGCCATCGTCATGTTGGGGGCATTTACGCTCTTGAATTTTCTGGGTATTAAATGGGCGATGCGCATCAGCAATACCGCCGGCTGGTGGAAGCTGGCCGTCCCAC
>JAJZNY010000302.1 GCA_021852245.1 Planctomycetota bacterium
GTGGGACGGCCAGCTTCCACCAGCCGGCGGTATTGCTGATGCGCATCGCCCATTTAATACCCAGAAAATTCAAGAGCGTAAATGCCCCCAACATGACGATGGCGATGATCATGCCCGTTCCGGTAAGCAGATTGGCTCCACCCGCACTGCGGTAGATAAACGGCGGAATCCAGTGCAGAGAAAGACGCTTCACAAGGACATCGAGATAATTCAATGATGCCACGACCTCGGCCGGGGCAACGCTTACATACGCGAGAAATAATATCCAGCTCCAGATTCGCGCCAGCAACGAACCATGGGTAAGCCGGGGAAAATGCACCACGGCTCCGGCCCGGGGAAAAAGGGTCGCCAATTCAGCGTATACAATCGCCAGCAGCAGGATCGCGACGCCTCCGATGATCCATGAAAAAAGACTCAGAGGGCCGGCATGAACCGCCGCATTAAGAGGACCTTTCAGCCAACCCGACCCGATAATCGCTCCGAGACTGGCATAGAGCAAACCAATCACCCCGGCTTCGCGCTTAAGTCCGGGAGATGAATCCGTTCGATTGCTGGACATTCCTTTTCCTCATATCCGGCGATCCCTCCGGGTACGGGCGGTTTGCCGCCACCGCCTGCGTTTCAGATGCCCGGGGTCTCCACGGAGCCGGGCGTTGAGCGTATCATCTCCATCGGACACGATGAGGGAACCGATGAAGGAGCCGATGCCTGTTGCGAGCCCAACCTGTTGCCGCCGATCAACGATCACTCATATGGAATCCTGGGGCAACGCATCGTGCTCCGCCGCCGGGCGGTAGTGTAACGTTTTTTGTCGGCTTTGTCTGAACTGTGGGATGGCCGTGGATGGATCAACCTTGTCAACCAATTTAACCTTACCCCCCGCTGCCACTGGTATTGGCGCCATGCCGCCCGCGACGTATTGCTGCTCGGCAACGGCGGAACAACTGGCGCAAACCCTTGACCGGGCAAAGTGCGACATGGCCGTTCTCACCGGTGGGTGGTTTGGTGCAACGATCGTCGCAACCGTTCCATTGATTGAAATCCAACTTCGGGCGGAGGCGGATGGTTGTGCATTACATGTATGCGAGATCGCCAGACCGGAATGCGGAACCGTAGAACATCATCTTTCCTACGACGACGGAATCCGCAGGCTCTGCGACCGGATGGAATTTACCGCGGGGAAGCTGCCATCGCTGCCGGATGGCGTGGGATGGATCGGCTATTTCAACTATGAAGCGGGGCGCGGGATTGAACTGCCGCCACACCACAGGACGGATATCCTCGCTAGTTTTCGGTATTATCAGCAATATTATATTTCACCTGAGCCCGGTCGGTGGTTGCTGACCGCAACATCCATGGGCCAAGTACCGGACAACCGATTGATCGATGACATGAAAGCTCGTCTGATGGAGGCTGAAAGGGAACCCCTGCGCCCTCGCATCATTCTGCGGCAGGTGAGTGCTCCGCCGAAAGACGAATACATATCGGCTTTGAAAAAGGTGCTCGACTATATTGCGGCGGGCGATATTTATCAGCTGAATCTCAGCCGCCTTTGGCTGGGTGAAGCTGCCGATCCATTGGCATTGTGGCAGGACATGTACGCCGCCAATCCGGGGCGATATTCGGCGTACATTCGAACTGGCCCACAGGCGATCTGCTGCACGTCGCCGGAATTATTTCTGAACCGGAACGGCGATGAACTGATCACCTGCCCGATTAAGGGAACGCGGCGACGAAACACTCAGGATCACGATCTGGATCGGCAGGCGGCTGAGAACCTGATGGACAGCGAAAAAGAACAGGCCGAGCTTGCCATGATCACCGATTTATTACGCAATGACCTGGGACGGGTGTGTGCCACGGGCAGCGTAAAGATCGTTGATCCGCGACGGCTGGAGGCTCTGCCGAGCATCTGGCAAACCTATGCTGTCATTCGCGGCACAACGCCGCACCCTTGGGGGGATATTCTTGCAGGTATGCTGCCGGGCGGATCGATCACAGGCGTGCCGAAGATTCGTGCCATGGAGATCATCAGTGACCTTGAGCCCGGTGCGCGGGGTGTTTATTGTGGCAATATTGGATGGATCGGCTGCGGCCGGGGCAGTTTTAATATTGCTATACGCACTGCGGTATGGGAATCGGGCCGGTTTTGCTATGGAGCCGGGGCCGGAATTGTGGCCGACAGCGATCCGGAGATGGAATTTGCGGAGATCTGCGCCAAAGCCCGCGCGGTGACGGATATTTCACATGATGCGAATTCAACGTCCCTGATCGGGGAGGTCCGGAGCCGGTGATTGACTGGCCCGCAGACAATCGGCCAGATAAGATTCAGAATGCGCTATGAAAGCGTCATCGAGATCAAAAGGGATATCCGTACAGAGAGGAATTTTTTCACGACTGGCCCGCAGCGGGAAAATGCTCGCGGGCTTTATGGCACCAGCGATCAGATCCGTGAACTGATCGTCCGGCCTTCCCTGATGGGATACCGCCGTCATGGGCACCGTGCGTCCGACCAGCGAGAGATACCACATTGGCCATTGAATCAGTGAAGGATCGCCGGGCCCGTCACCGCCGACACCCGGCACACGGATAAAATCATAAAATGAATCCGCCCGGTCAGGCAGATTATCTTTCACGTGCAGGAGTGATCGCCGCAGGGCATACAGGAGCCTGGCGCGGGACCGCAGATCAGGCGCAGATTTCAATAGCCCGGCGACCTGCGATCCGCTGAGCTTGGGAATCAATTGATTTATCGGTGCAATCACAGCTATCCGTTTCGCCAATGCCGAGCTCGCCTCCTCAATGGCTGATTCAAGTCCTGCCGCAGTCGGATTACCGCTGTTTTTTTCATGAAAAGCGGTGAGAATCGGACCGGCGGCGGAGAATACGCCTTGCGGATCGAGCCCGCGTGAATAGACGATACCGATGAGGGGAA
>JAJZNY010000212.1 GCA_021852245.1 Planctomycetota bacterium
GGTCAAAAAGGCCGTAGGGTTGTTCCATCGGCATACCCCCGTTGGGATGCCCGCGATTCTCATACACCAGCAACGCCTGATGGTGGCCGGACGTACATTCTGATCTGGGCAGGAACAGGCATGAATTACGATCGGTTCCGGAATCATAAAGGAGATGTCCGTCGAGCATGGCCGTGGCGGCATCGTCGGGCGCAACGGCGGCTGCGAGCACGGCTTGGAATATATCGCCGGGCGGTGACTCAAGGGACAGTCGAGCGCGGTAATAATTAAAACCACTGTCATAAAAACCGAGATCCGCAAGTGACTGCCCCGGTTTTACAGCGGCCCATTGGCTGGGGATTGGATCGACCGCAGTTCGGCAGCGGGTTATTTCCACCGCATCGGGTAGATGGGCCGCCGGCCGCCGGATGGCAGCTGGCTCCTCCGGGAGCCATTGGGCATGCGTGGCAGACGATACGCCCGGCGGAAAGAAAAGTATTTTAGAGCCGAATTTTTCCAGCGAATATTTGAATTCTGCTGCTTTGAGACGCCCTGCGGTAATTTTCGCCCGGCCGGAGCGGGGTTGACCATCGCGAATCTTGCGGACAAAAACGTAAAGGCCCCCGCCGGGGGCTTCTCGGGCGGCGATGCTCACATCGGTATGTTCGACAGAAGCCGACACCTTGAGAGCCTGCGAGCGGGCGATGTGCGGTCCATGCTCCTTCAACATGGCCGCCAGCGCCTTGACCCTCAGATATTTGGCACCGACGCCGCCGTTTTCGCGGATCGGGGCACTGTAGTCATAGGAAGTTGAGATGCTGCGCGCGGGATGAGAGCCGAAATTGGTGCCGCCGAAGAGCATGTAATAATTCATCATGGTAACACCGTTCTGCATGCAGAACAGGGTGAGATTGTTGATCTGCTCCGGCCCGATCCCTTTGCCGTAATGATCCTGATCGCTGCGCAGGTATGGCACATCATAGACCGAGCTGAACCATCCCCCCTGAAGTTCCGCGGTCATCAGCGGCGCATCAGGCTGGCTGCGGCGCATGGTGTTAATGGACCCTTGAACACTGTTGACATTCGCCCGCGGATAAAAATCCATCGTATCAAACACACGCCTGAGGGCGGGATTTTTTGCATGAAGCACACAACTGCCCCAATTGATGAACAGTGGAACGTCAATCCTGTTCTGTAATGCTCCCTCAACGAGTGATTCCACGTACCGGCGCTTTACGTCAAGCGGAAACGATGGAAAGTCATATTCATTCTCCACCTGAAACAGAAACACGCCATGCTTGCCGACAGGCTTGCGCGTGAGTTGATGCGGGGCGATAACCGGGCAGACGGCATCATACCAATGTCGGCTCCACGCCACGAAGATGGGGTTGTCGCTTCGCAGCCATTCGCCGCGATAGCCGGAAGGTTTGTGAGTCAGGAGCCATTGGGGAAAGCCACCGGTGTCCCATTCCGCACAGATATAGGGCCCCGGACGGATGGTGACATAAAGGCCGAATTCCTCCGTCGCCATCTGCAGCCAATCGTCGAGGTCAGACAAATCGACATGTGCAAAATCAGAAAGGGACGCGGGGGGAGTCTTTTCGCTGAGATTCCATGGCACGTAGGTTTGGACGGTGTTGAAGCCGGCCTCCTTGATTTTTTCAAAGCGAGCCCGCCACATCGGTTTGGGGCAGCGATAATAATGGAAACATCCGCTGTAGAGGAAAAAAGGTTTATCTTCGACGAATAACGATTGACCGTCGTAGCGGATCCGGTGTGGATGGGAAAACGGCCGCCCGGTGGGGAGTTCTGCCGCCAACGCAGACGGAGCGTCGCCCGGTAGAACCAGACCACCTGCCGATGCGAGCAGCATGATTTTTAATATATCACGACGGGGTAATTTGGATTTCATTGATTATGCTCCTGCCATGGCATCCCGCAGGGTGCGCTGAGCCGACGGGGGATGCCTGTTGTGCTGCCACGTAACATATAACAAAGTTACGAAAGTGGATACCATCGGTTCACAACCATGGCAACTCCGACGGATTCTGCCAAGTGTCTCCCAAGACCGAACGATTGACAATTCGCCGGCTTACAGAAGAGTCTACGGGAAGGCGCCAATCGCGATTTGGGGCGGGGCTACGGATACGACACACTGCCGGTGGGATAAACCCATCGGCTCGCTCCAGAATCCTCCGGAATATTCGTTCTTTGCCGTCACGTCTTTTCGCCCGCCCCCCTTGGCAGAAACTGCCAGAGGTTCACAACCATGGTGCGCCGGGTTCGCAGCCGGCTGAATCAGAGATACCGCTTACCGAGTTGAAGCCGAACCGGTAAGTGAATTCGGGCGAGGCAAGACTGGAGAGCGGCGGTGAGTCGGATGCAGAGATGGGGAAAACTTTTCCTGGTAAGGAATAAAAAAGCGTCGGGCGGATCAAACCGCCCGACGCCGGAGGAAACACTAAGATATTAAATGGTCTCAGGCACGCTTGCGGCGACCGACGAGCAGCAGGGCTGCACCGCCAATCCCCATCAAACCGAGCGATGCAGGTTCGGGTACCGGGGATGCATCGGAAAGCGTAGCGGCGGCTAAAAGCACTTTGCCGCCGGAGGTGGAGCCCGGATTGGCGCTTGCAGCCAGATTGACCGTAAGCGTTTCACCAGCCGTACCTTGGAAATTAACGGTATCATACCACCAAGTGGTGCCGCCGGTCGACGTGTTCGTGACGCTCATGGGGGTCGAACTGCCGAGGGTATAGGTATCGGTGACGCTGGCCGGGATTTTATACCCGTACGATCCGGCGGCAACGATCAGGGTCTGCTCGTTCCCATCCGCCGTGACGGTGAAGCTGAAGGATGTGTCGCTGCTGGTGGACGTGCTGCTCACGGGATCAGTGTGGGTGAATCCAACGGCATCACTACCGGTGG
>JAJZNY010000428.1 GCA_021852245.1 Planctomycetota bacterium
GTTCGGATTTCAAACGGATTATCCAGTTAATTGAGGCCGGTATCGTCGACACCGCTCCGTGGATCACCCACCGGGGGCATCTGATGCATACGCCAGATATTTTTCCCGCGTGGACAAAGCCGGAGGCCGGTGTGCTCAAAGCGATCATTGAAGTTGATTAGAAAGTGCACGCAACGCTCCATAGAAGCTGATTCTGAGACGACGGATATCGATCAATGAATATGAAAATTGAAAAATTTTCCATGGGTATCGGCGACCGGTTCGGACAACAGGGGCGGGCACAGTTAACGGCATTTATCACTGCCGCCAAATCGGGAGTGCATGTTGTCCCCGTTTGGAATAAATCCAACCGGGAACATCTGATCGTGCACAGCGAGCCTTCCGCCGTCCTGGCGGAGGCGGATGATGCCGTCAGGGCGTTGGGCTGGAAAGGGGCGTATCACGTCGACGCCGATCATATCGGTATCAAAACCGTCGACCGTTTTCTGCCCGTGAGTGACTTTTTCACCATTGATGTCGCCGACTTCATCGGCAAGCCCACCGACGAACCCGGTCTCGATGATCTGATCCGCCTGTTGTCAAAACTTGGCCCGCGGCCCGAAATCCCCTCCGTCAGCCGGCCCTTTGAACTTGCCCCGGAAAAAATCGCCGCGATTGCCGCCAAGTATCTTGCGGCCGTCAAGGAAGCGGGGCGGGTGTATCGATACATCGAAAAATCCCGCGGACGCGGTAATTTCATCACCGAAGTTTCGATGGACGAAACGGATCGCCCTCAGACGCCCGAAGACCTGCTGGTTATTCTTGCCGCACTCGCCTGCGAAGGGGTTCCGGTACAGACGATCGCCCCCAAATTCACCGGCCGCTTCAACAAGGGTGTGGATTATCAGGGCGATCCGGCGGTTTTTGAACGCGAATTCATGGATGATATTGCGGTGGTGGCATTCGCCGTCAGGCACTTTGGCCTTCCCGGGGAACTCAAACTCAGCGTCCACTCGGGAAGTGATAAATTTTCAATTTATGCACCGATCAACCGGACCGTCAAACGCATGAATTGCGGCCTGCATCTTAAAACCGCAGGCACGACCTGGCTGGAGGAAATAGCGGCTCTCGCCGCCGTAGGCGGAGAAGGGACCGCATTTGCGCGGGAGGTTTACGTCGGTGCCCTGGAGCATTACGATGAACTGTGCGCTCCATACGCCAGCGTGATTGACATTGACAGATCCCGGCTTCCGTCGGCTGAAAAAGTGCGGTCGTTGCCCGGCGATGCTTTTGCCGCCATGATTCGGCATGATCCACATAACCCCGCCTACAATCCTTCCGTGCGACAGTTGCTGCATGTTGGATATAAACTCGCGGCGAATGCCGGCCCTCGCTACACATCGCTGCTGAAGGCGTATGCCGAACCCATCGGTCGGGCGGTTACCGAAAACATCCTCAATCGGCACCTGCTCAAAATTTTCGGATCATGATGTGTCCGTGGCCCCGCTTGGTCATCGTGCTGTTACGCCTCGGAAGTTAACGAACGTATCTCCGGTTCGTGATGGTATGACCGTTTACGCGGCCCATCCTCTACGCATGCATCCGGCCGTGTGCCGAATGTACCGTGTTCTCCAACGCCCCGATGAGGCGCTGGGCGGCGGTTCGCCAGGAATAAAGCCCCGCCCGCCTGAGCCCGCGCACCACCAGCAGTTTGCGGTAGTCAACATCATCCAATAACATTTTAATGGTTTCGGCGATCGATTCGGTGTCGTCGTGTGCGAAATAGGCCACGGCATCCTCGGCAAGTTCGCGCAATGAAACCATGTCGCTGCAGGCGACCGCACAGCCGCACGCCGCCGCCTCCAGCACCGAGAGACCGAATCCTTCAAAGCTGGAACCGCATACCGTAAGAGTCGCATCGCGATACAGCTGTGCAAGTTCGTCGTCGCCAGGCGATTCAATAAATACACAGCGATCCAGAACGCCCATGGCCTGGGCCTTTTGATAAAGATCGGAATTGATCCATTGCTGACGCCCGGCGAATACCACCCGCAGCGCCGGTTCATGGGGAAACACCCTCGAGAGCGCCTCAAGCACAAGACGGTAGTTCCGCCGACGGATGTCCGATCCTACCAGCAGGATGTATCGCCGCGGCAGCTGGTATTTATCCTGCAGCAGTCGCCGGAGTGAAACATCGGATACGGGGGTAAATATCGGGTCGATACCGTTGGGAATAGTCGCAATGCGATCGGATGAAAGTTGGAAAAGGGCCTGCACATCCGCTGCAGTCTGTCTTGATACCGCTACCACGAGGTTCGATCGGCGGATGGCGGAACGAATGGTATGCCGTTTCCGGGCGGCACCGCTTGATCTCCGCACTTCCAGGTCGAGTTCGTGTGCCATGTCGTGTACCGTGTTGGACGTACAGACGCCATGAAGCATCGGCAGGGTAGGGCCGAAACTGTGATAGATATTCCACGACGGATCCGCCGGCGAAAAGGGAATCAGCGATTGTCCGAACGCGCGAGCCAGTCGCCCGCTGAAATTCAGGGGTGGAGTCCACCACATCTGCCGGAAGTGCGTAGGCAGATTGTCAATAAATGAGGTGTCAAAGTCCCGGTCTTCCGCGATGTCCTGCCGCAGCACCAGGACAAATTCGTGATGTACCGCACCGGACGAGAGCTCGGTGACGATATTCCGGGCTCGCTGTTCAATCCCGGTGATGTTGCGCGTCACCAGGGGTGCGCCGTCGAAGGCAATGATCAATGTCCGCCCTCACATACGATCTGCGAATCCGAAATCTCAGGCCCGCCGTTTCATACCCGACCTCTCGATCTTATGTCGGTTTCGCCGAGGTTTCGGGCTTCACTTCGGTCAGAACTTCGTCCACAAGGCCGTAATCTTTTGCCGCCGGAGCGTCAAAATAT
>JAJZNY010000160.1 GCA_021852245.1 Planctomycetota bacterium
GTCCGGCCTGCCATTAACGTCGGTATCTCGGTGAGCCGTGTCGGTGGATCGGCTCAGATCAAGGCGATGAAGCATAAGAAAGTCGCCGCCTCGCTGCGTCTGGATCTGGCCTCTTACCGGGCGCTGGAGGCATTCACGCAGATCGGTACCGACCTCGATGCCGCGACGCAGAAGCAGTTGGATCGCGGCGCCCGTATGGTGGAAGTGCTCAAACAGCCGCAGTATCAGCCGATGGATGTCGTGGATCAGATTGCCGTCATCTATGCCGCCACGCAGGGCTTTGTTGACAATGTGGCGATTAAAGATGTGCAGCAGTGGGAAAATGATTTTGTTGATTACTGGAAAACCGCCGGCGAAGCGGTCCGCAAAGACCTGATCGCCCGCCGCGAACTGACCGATGATATCGAACGGCGGCTGATTGAAGTTATTAAAAATTTCACCAATGTCACACCGCTGAACCGCAAGAAGCTTGACGGGCTGCTCGGCAAAGCCCCCAGCGGAAACGTCGCCGAGCCCAAACAGCCGGAGGCGGCCCGCTGACGGTCGGTATATATGGCAAAAGCACGGGAAATCACCAAGCGACGCAAGGCCGTCCGTAACATCCGCAAGATCACCAAGGTCATGCAGATGGTCGCCACCGCACGCTTTCAGAAATCGCTCAAACGCGCCAAAGCCACCCGTCCCTATGTTGAGCATCTCACCGATCTGGTGCATACCGTTGCGGCTTCGGTCGGCAACTTGCCGCCGTCCATTCAACATCCGCTTCTGGCCCGGCGCACGATTAAACGTGTCGGCCTGCTGGTGGTCACCAGCAATCGCGGGTTGGCGGGGGCATTCAACGGCAATATTCTCCGCCTTGCCATGGCGCAGATCCGGGAACTTGAAGAGTCGGGTAAACAGGTGGAAATCTATGTCGGCGGTCGAAAGGGAGCGGCCTATTTCCGCTTCGCCCGCCGGGCCGTCCGCCATGCCTATACCACCATCGGTGATAACCCGCAGGCCCACGAAGTGGCCCAGGTCGCCCGCGATTTGATGGACGACTTCGCCGGCGGACACATCGACGCCATCAAGATTGCCTATGTAAAATTCATCAGCGTCGGTCAGCAGAAACCGACCATTCAGCACGTGCTGCCGCTGGATATCGCCGCCGCTGCGCAAGGCTCCGCACCGGTGATCAAGGCCGATGTCGAATTCAGTCCCGATCCGCAGATATTACTTGCGGATCTGCTTCCTACCATGGTTCGATCGGCGGCTTTTCAGGCATTTATTGATTCGGCCGTATCCGAGCAGATCGCCCGCATGTTGGCCATGGCCGCCGCGACGGAAAATGCGGAGAACATGTCCAAGCTGCTGACTCGCGATTACAACCGGGCCCGACAGTCGCAAATCACGTCAGAACTTGCCGAACTCATGGGTGGTGTTGAGGCAATGAAATAGAAGATGGGTGTATCGAAAGTAAATGCCGGCCGCATGATTTGAATAGGCGATCGGCCAAAACGATGGAGTTATCCTAATGGCTACAACAGGTAAAATCTCGCAGGTGATCGGGTCGACTTTTGACGCGGAATTTCCGGAAGATCAGCTTCCGGCCATCTACAACGCCATCCGTATCGATCACGACGGCGGGGCGTCCGGCGTTTCCATTCATCTCACCGGTGAGGTGCAGCAGCATCTTGGCGGTGGGCGGGTGCGGGCCGTGGCACTGGGCAGCACCGATGGTCTTGTCCGTGGCATGCCGGTAATGGATACCGGTTCACCGGTGTGCGTACCCGTCGGGATGGAAACTCTCGGCCGGGTGTTCAACCTTCTCGGTGAGCCGATCGATAAGCGCGGCCCGGTCAACGCCAAACAATCGCGGTCCATTCACCAACCGCCGCCGGAATTCCGTAATCTGGAACCGAAGACCAAAATATTTGAAACCGGCATCAAGGTCATCGATCTGCTCGCCCCTTATGTGCGCGGCGGCAAGACGGGTCTGCTCGGTGGGGCGGGTGTCGGTAAGACCGTCATCATTCAGGAACTCATCGCCCGGTTAGCCCGCTTCCACAGCGGCTTTTCCTGTTTTGCCGGCGTGGGTGAACGAACCCGCGAAGGGAACGACCTGTGGTTGGAAATGCAGGAGGCCAAGATCGGCGACACCGGAAAGAGCGTTATTGACCAGACCGTGATGGTGTTCGGCCAGATGAACGAACCGCCCGGTGCCCGTCTGCGCGTGGCGCTTTCCGCCCTGACCATGGCGGAATATTTCCGCGATGAGACCGGTTCCGACGTGCTGCTCTTCATTGATAATATTTTCCGCTTCACCCAGGCTGGTTCGGAAGTCTCGGCCCTGCTGGGGCGCATGCCTTCCGCCGTCGGTTATCAGCCCACGCTCAGCACGGAAATGGGTGATCTGCAGGAACGCATTACCTCCACCACCAAAGGGGCCGTCACGTCCGTCCAGGCCATTTACGTACCGGCCGACGATTTGACCGACCCGGCTCCTGCCGCCACGTTTACACACCTCGACGCCTTTACCGTCTTGAGCCGAAGCATCGCCGAAAAAGGTATCTATCCCGCCGTTGATCCGCTGGAGAGTTCCAGCCGCATCATGGACCCCAATTATCTCGGTGAGGAACATTACACCGTAGCGCAAAGCGTCAAACGAATTTTGCAGCGGCATAAGGACCTGCAGGACATCATCGCCATTCTTGGCGTGGATGAACTCAGCGAAGAAGATAAGCTCATCGTGGCGCGTGCCCGGCGGCTTGAACGCTTCTTCAGCCAGCCATTCTTTGTGGCAGAAGTTTTCACCGGTAAATCGGGCTCCAACGTCAAGCTTGCAGACACCATTCGCAGTTGCAGGGAAATTGCCGAAGGCAAATGGGATCATCTCCCCGAAACGGCCTTCATGTATGTCGGCAC
>JAJZNY010000211.1 GCA_021852245.1 Planctomycetota bacterium
CGGCTCGACACGATAGGTGCTGATATCTTCGGCCGAAGCGCCATGATTGATGGGATTGATCAATTGGAAAAGATCCCATGCTTTTTCGACCTCACCCGCAAGTGCAAAAGCCATGATGGCCCACACGGCGGCGTGCGTGTACTGCCCGCCATTTTCGCGCACGCCGGGGAGATAGCCGGCGATATAACCGGGGTCGTGCGTGGGATGATCGAAGGGCGGGTCGAATAATTTAATAAGTCTGAGATTGCGATCGACGAGATGCTGCTCCACGGAACGCAGCGCCGCTTCACGACGCTGCAGATCTCCGATGCCGGCAATGGTGGCCCAGCTTTGCGGCAGGCTGTCGATTTGACACTGGGTGTTGAGATGCGATCCGAGCGGTGTGCCATCATCGAAGAAGGCACGGGTATACCAATCACCATCCCAGGTGCTTTCCTCAATCGCCCGCGAGAGAGATGTGATGCGCTCCCGGCACCAATGCTGCGTCGGCTCGTCGGCTTTGATCTGTGCGACCTTGGCCATTTCGGCAAAGACGACACACTGGAAAAATGCCAGCCATACACTTTCCCCCTGCCCCTGCTCACCAACGAGATTCAATCCGTCGTTCCAATCTCCACAACCGATGATCGGCAATCCATGGGGCCCGTCACGCATGCCACGCCTCAAAGCCAGGATGGCGTGTTCATATAGGGTGGCAACCTTCGGGCTGGACTGCGGTGCGTCGTACCAGGATTCAGCATGTTCGGCAACGGGCGGTCCGGCGATGAAGCCGACGCGTTCATCAAGCACGCCGGTGTCGCCGGTGAGTTGGACATATCGCGCGACGGCCAGCGGCAGCCAGAGGAAATCGTCGGAAAATTTAGTTCTCACCCCCCTTCCCGTGGGCGGATGCCACCAATGCTGTACATCTCCATCTTCAAACTGTCGCGATGCGCAGGTGAGCAGATGGGCACGGAGAATCGGCGGGTCGGCCAATGCCGCGGCCATGGCATCCTGCAATTGATCGCGAAAACCGAAAGCGCCGCCTGACTGGTAGTAACCGGACCGGCCGAAGATCCGGGATGAAATGGTCTGATAGAGAAGCCAGCCGTTGGCAAGAGCGTTCAGGGATGCATCGGGTGATTCGATATAGATTGTTCCGAGTGTTCGTTTCCAATACCACCAGACGCCCTCAAGGGCCGCTTTTGCGGCAGCGACGGATTGAAAGCGATTGACCAGGGCTTTAGCCTGAGCTTCGTCCGGTGCCGCACCGAGAATAAATGTCAACTCGCGTTCCGACTGGGGCGGGAGCTGGATTTCACACATGGTAGCGGCGCAGGGATCAAGTGCAGCGCCCAAACGGCCGAGCAACCGGGTAAAGCGCATGGCCTGGGGCGAGTTGACGGAACCGGACCTTCCGATGAACTCCGTACGGTCGCCGGTAACGCTGCGGCGCGGTTCGGACGTACCGGCAAAGGCGACCCAATTTCCAAAATCAAGATTCCATGCATTTCGCGCCAGGATCGCACCGGATTTTACATCCATCTGCGTCCAGATATGCGGTGCGGTGCGCTGGGAGGATTCACCGAGCACCCATTGAACGTAATGGGCAACGGTGAGCTTGCGTGGTCGGCTGCTTCGATTCTTCAACTTGATTAATATAAATTTAACCGGTTCGTCCATATGGCAGAAGACTTTCATCTCACAATCAATTTCCTGCGCCGATGATTCAAATACGGTGTAACCGAAACCGTGGCGGGTGACCGAGACACCCGGTGCACCGGCGGCACCGACCGTCGGCGACCAGAATCGGCCGGTTTGATCGTCGCGGATATAAAGCGCTTCGCCGGTGGGATCGGATACCGCGTCATTGAGCCACGGCGTGAGCCGATATTCGTGCGCGTTATCAACCCAGGTGTACATGCTGCCGCGTTCGGAGACGACGGTGCCGATGTGTCTGCCGGCGATGACATTGCACCATGGGGCGGGCGGAAGAACATTGGGCCGCAACTGCATGACATATTCCCGCCCGTCACGGGTAAAACCGCCGATCCCGTTGAAGGCATTGAGATCAGGGCGCCGCCCGAGCGGCTGATCGGCATCTTTAACCGGTTGAAGCACCGGCACCAATGGCAGCGGGGACAGTGAGGTGGTACCCGTGGCTTCGCTTTGCTCAACCATCGTGCCGGCCATATCCGACATGCTGATCGTCGCTGCTGCCTGAAGAAGGCGGCGATCTTCCTCGGCAATAAGATCGCTGCGGCGAATGAAAATTCCACCGGGTTTATCCATCCATTGCGCACCGGGACCGGAGGCCGCGATGGAGGTGATCGCATCGGAGAGATTCTGGCGATAATTGGAAGCGTCCTGATTCCAGATGACCAGATCGACCGAAAGGCCCTTCTGCCGCCAATAGGCATGTGCCTGGATCATCTGCCGCACCAGTGAAAGATTCTGCTCGCCGGCGACGCGAAGCAGCACGATCGGCAAATCGCCGGAAATGCCCATCGCCCAGAGCCCGGACTGTCCCCGACGGTTGGCGCGTATCAGATCTGCATTAGCTTTGAAGCGCGAACGCGGATAGATCAAGGCACCGGCGAGCTCGCTGAAAAGCTGGGCATCGCCGCTGCCGGCGCCGAGCTGCCGCAGCAGGACCTGGCCATGCGACCAGGCGAGCGAGAGCGTGCGGTCGGTAAACCGGCGATCTCGATATCGAACGGCGAGATGGCGGCATGCTTCTTCCGAATCGGCGGCACCGACGACAATCTCCAGCGTTATGGTCTGTTCCGGAGCGATCTTGACGGCGCGTCGAATGGCGATGATCGGGTCCAGCACGGCGCCGTCGATGCCGGATAGTCGACCGGTATGACGCAGCGCCACCGGGTTGCTGACGGATCGACCGCGTCCGAGAAATACGTGGCGATC